>NZ_KB895568.1:0-301063 GCF_000374885.1 Bacillus sp. 105MF
AGGTTACCCACGTGTTACTCACCCGTCCGCCGCTAACTTCATAAGAGCAAGCTCTTAATCCATTCGCTCGACTTGCATGTATTAGGCACGCCGCCAGCGTTCATCCTGAGCCAGGATCAAACTCTCCAATAAAGTTAGTTTGTCTAGCATCTAAAATAAAAATTGACGTTTCACGTTGTTTGTTTCGTTTAGTTTTCAAAGTTCAACATCGCGTTTCAGCGACTTTTATAATATAACACAGTATATTGTTTTCGTCAACAAGTTTTTTCGATAACTTGTATCTCTCATTTGCTGACTCTGCCTATTATATAGACTTTCCCATCTCTGTGCAAGTATTATTCTAAAAAAAATAAGAGAGGGAAAATCCCCACTCTTATTCTTCAGAAGCCTCTTCGCTTCCATCTTCTTCTTCATCTTTTTGCGCTTTTGCTACTGTTGCTACTTCTTGTTCATTTTCCAAACGGATTAATCGTACACCTTGCGTATTACGACCCATTTGAGAAATTTGATCAACTGGCATACGTATAATAATACCCGCAGCTGTAATTAGCATAATATCTTCTTCGCCAGTTACAGACTTAACTGCTACTAATTTACCGTTTTTATCTGTGATATTACATGTTTTTAAACCTTTACCACCGCGACTTTGTAGACGATATTCATCAACCGGTGTACGTTTTCCGTAACCATTTTTGGTTACAATTAAAACGTTCATATCCTCTTCAACAATTTCCATACCTACAACTTGGTCTTCATCACCTAGTGTAATAGCTTTTACACCTGCCGCATTACGTCCCATAGAACGAACATCTTGCTCATTGAAACGGATTAACATACCATTACTTGTTCCAACAATAATATCCTTATCACCAGATGTTAAGCGTACAGAGATTACTTCGTCCTCTTCACGAAGGGAAATTGCAATTAAACCATTCGTACGTATATTGGCAAATGATGAAAGAGGCGTTCTCTTAGAAATACCTTGTTTTGTTGTGAAGAATAAGAATTGATCATCACCAAATTCACGGATTGGAATAATAGCGTTGACCCACTCACCTTTATCTACTTCTAACAAATTAACAATTGGTATACCTTTTGCCGTACGGCTATACTCTGGAATTTCATATCCTTTTGTACGGTATACTTTACCTTTGTTTGTGAAGAATAGAATATGATCATGTGTAGACGTTGTCAATAAATGCTCAACAAAGTCATCATCATTCGTACCCATTCCTTGTACACCACGTCCTCCACGGTTCTGTGTTTTGTACGTAGAAGCTGGTAACCTTTTGATATAACCATTATGAGTAAGTGTGATAGCGATATTTTGCTCTGGGATTAAATCCTCATCTTCAATTGATTCCATACCACCAATTGTAATTTCCGTTCTTCTTTTATCATTAAAGCGTTCTTTTACTTCTGTTAATTCTTCACGAATAATTTCAAGAACCTTTTCTTCATCTGCTAAGATGGCCTTTAATTCAGCAATTAACTTCATTAAGTCTTGATATTCTTGTTCAATTTTTTCACGTTCTAGTCCTGTTAAGCGTTGCAGACGCATATCTAAAATTGCTTGCGCTTGTTTTTCACTTAAACCGAAACGTTCCATCAATCCTTGTTTTGCAATATCAGCAGTCTTTGAACTACGAATTAAAGTAATTACTTCATCAAGGTGATCTAATGCAATTCGTAACCCCTCTAAAATATGAGCCCGAGCTTCCGCCTTCTCTAATTCATAAGCAGTACGTCTACGAATAACTACCTGTTGATGCTCTAAATAATAATATAAAGTTTGTTTTAAGTTTAATACTTGTGGCTCCCCATTCACGAGCGATAACATATTAATACCGAAGCTTGTTTGAAGCGCTGTATGTTTATATAAATTATTTAATAGTACGTTTGCATTTGCATCACGGCGTACTTCCATGACAATACGCATACCATTTCGATCTGACTCATCGCGTAAATCTGTAATACCTTCGATTTTTTTATCGCGAACTAACTCTGCAATTTTTTCAATTAATCGAGCTTTATTCACTTGATAAGGCAGCTCGGTTACAATAATTGCTTGTTTTCCATTTGCCTTTTCTTCAATTTCAACTTTAGCACGAAGTATAATAGAACCGCGACCTGTTTCATACGCTCTTCGAATTCCACTTCTCCCTAAGATTAGACCCGCCGTTGGGAAATCTGGTCCCGGAATAAATTCCATTAATTCCGCAATAGTAATGTCAGGATTATGACTCAATGCTAGCACGCCATCAATTACTTCTCCAAGTTGATGAGGCGGAATATTTGTTGCCATACCAACCGCGATACCTGTCGTACCGTTTACTAATAAGTTAGGAAAGCGCGCTGGTAATACAATTGGTTCTCTCTCAGAACCATCGTAATTGTCTTGGTAATCTATCGTGTTTTTCGTAATATCACGCAACAGCTCCATAGAAATCTTAGACATTCTTGCTTCTGTATAACGCATTGCTGCTGCTGAATCTCCATCAACAGAACCGAAGTTACCATGCCCATCAACAAGCATATAACGTTGACTAAAATCTTGTGCCATACGTACCATTGTTTCGTAAACGGCTGAATCACCATGCGGGTGATACTTACCAATTACTTCACCAACGATACGCGCTGATTTTTTATAAGCTTTATCAGCAGTAATCCCTAAATCATTCATTGCGTATAAAACCCTGCGATGCACAGGTTTTAACCCATCACGAACATCTGGTAGTGCACGAGATACGATAACACTCATTGCGTAATCTAAAAATGAGGTACGCATTTCATGACTAATATTAATTTCTCGAATTCGTGCTTGTTCTTGATTGTCTGACATCAACGAGCACCTCCTCTTACATTTCCGTTACATATACATTGATTTATATGTAGAAGACAGGAATGCTTAGATTCCTGTCATTACTTACTTAAATATCAAGGTTTTTCACGTATTTTGCATTTTCTTGGATAAAGTTACGACGTGGCTCTACTTTATCACCCATTAAAATTTCAAACGTTTCATCTGCTTCAATTGCATCTTGCAGAGAAACTTGAAGTAATGAACGTACTTCTGGATCCATTGTCGTTTCCCATAATTGAGTCGGATTCATTTCCCCAAGACCTTTGTAACGCTGAATACCAGGTTTTGGGTGAGCTGGTAACTCTGCTAATATCTTTTCAAGCTCTTTATCGTTATAAGCATATTGAATCTTTTTCCCTTGTTGCACTTTAAACAATGGTGGTTGTGCAATATATATATAACCATGTTCAATGATTTGACGCATATAACGATAGAAGAACGTTAATAATAGAGTACGAATATGCGCGCCATCAACATCGGCATCGGTCATAATAATAACTTTATGATAGCGAGCTTTTTCAATATCAAAATCCCCACCGATATTTGTACCAATCGCTGTGATAATCGTACGTACTTCATCATTAGATAAAATCTTATCTAATCGTGCCTTTTCAACATTAATAATTTTACCCTTAAGCGGTAAAATCGCTTGAAAGTGGCGATCGCGTCCTTGTTTTGCAGAACCTCCTGCAGAATCTCCCTCTACGATGTAAATTTCACTAATCGAAGGATCTTTAGAAGAACAGTCTGCAAGCTTCCCTGGCAAACTAGATACTTCCAGCGCACTCTTTCGGCGTGTTAATTCACGTGCCTTCTTCGCTGCTACACGTGCACGTGCTGCCATTGTTCCTTTATCCACAATCTTACGCGCAACATTTGGATTCTCAAGTAAAAACTTTTCGAACGCTTCTGAGAAAACAGATTCTGTAATCGTTCTCGCTTCACTATTTCCAAGTTTTGTTTTCGTTTGTCCCTCAAACTGTGGATTCGGATGTTTGATGGAAACAATCGCTGTTAGTCCTTCACGTACATCTTCACCTGTTAGGTTACTATCAGCATCTTTTAAGATGTTATTTTTTCGTCCATAATCATTTATTACACGCGTTAGGGCAGTCTTGAAACCAACCTCATGTGTACCGCCTTCATACGTATGAATATTATTCGTAAATGAATAAATATTGTTTGTATAACCTTCGTTATATTGAAGAGAAACTTCAACTTGAATTCCATCTTTCGAACCCTCTACATATACAGGTTCTTCATGAATCGGTTGCTTCGAGCGGTTTAAATGCTCAACATAAGATTTAATTCCACCTTCATAATGGAACTCTTTCTTCTGCTTATTTTCGCGTTTATCTTCAATTATCAATTTAATATTACGATTTAAAAATGCTAGTTCACGCATACGTGTTGCTAATGTATCAAAATCGTATTCTGTAGTTTCTTTAAAAATTTCTGGATCTGGCTTGAAACGAGTTATTGTTCCTGTATGATCTGTTTCACCAATTACCTTTAAATCTGCAGCTGGGATACCTCGTTCATACTTTTGATAATGAATTTTACCTTCACGATGTACAAATACTTCTAACTCTGTTGATAGAGCATTTACAACAGATGCACCCACACCATGTAAACCACCGGAAACTTTATAACCGCCACCGCCAAATTTACCACCTGCGTGGAGTACAGTCATAATAACCTCTACAGCAGGACGTCCCATTTTTTCTTGTATACCAACTGGAATACCACGACCATTATCAGTCACACGAATACTATTATCTTCTTCGATGCTAACATTAATTTCATCACAGTATCCTGCTAATGCTTCATCAATACTATTATCTACAATTTCCCATACAAGGTGATGAAGACCCTTCCCACTTGTAGATCCAATATACATACCCGGGCGTTTTCGAACTGCTTCCAGTCCCTCAAGCACCTGTATTTGACTTTCATCATATGAATTTTCCTGCATTTGCTTTTGTTCCATTGACACAAAGATCACCTACTTTTCCATTTAAACAGAAATTATGTTCTGTCTATTTCACAATCTACCGTGCCGTTCGTTACATGAATTGTTTTCGCTTGCTTTAATGTTTCGTGTTCAATTCCGTCGACACTTGTCGTTGTCACAAATGTTTGCACTTTTCCTTGAATTGTGTTTAAAAGATGTGATTGACGATAATCATCTAACTCTGATAACACATCATCTAATAAGAGGATTGGATATTCTTTAACCTCTGAATAAATCAATTCAATTTCAGCTAACTTTAGGGAAAGTGCGGTTGTTCGTTGTTGCCCTTGTGAACCAAAGACTTGAACATTTTTATCATTAACGAAGAATTGTAAATCGTCACGATGAGGACCAATTAAAGTTGTACCACGGAAAATTTCACGTTGTTTCACAGATTGAAAACTTTCATAGTATACTTCTTTTATTTTCGACAAATCCATTGATTCTGATACATCTACGCTCGGTTTATAGACTATTTCTAGTTCCTCTAATCCCCTACTAATGCCACGATGGATTGGAGCAGCCCATTCTTGTAATAAATGCAGAAACTCAAAACGTTTTTGCAAAATTTTTGTACCATGTTCAATGAGTTGCAGTGTAAATACATCCAACATCATTTCCTCATTTTTACTATTCCCTTGCATTTTTTTAAGCAAGTGATTTCGCTGCGTGAGCACTTTTTGATATTGACTTAACTCATACAAATAGACAGGAGCTATTTGTCCAAGTTCCATATCTAAAAAGCGTCTTCGTACTTGAGGGCTTCCTTTTACAAGATTTAAATCTTCTGGGGCAAACATAACAACATTCATTTCACCAATATATTGGCTTAACCTTTGTTGTTCTAGCTGATTTAATTTTGCCTTTTTCCCTTTTTTAGAAATATTTAATTCTAAAGACAAGGAACTGTTTCGCTTTTGTAAGCTACCTTTTATTTTACCATAATCCTCATCCCACCGGATAAGTTCACGATCGTTTGAAGTTCGATGAGACTTGGCCATCGCTAATACATAAATAGCTTCCATCAAATTCGTTTTCCCTTGAGCATTTTCACCAATAATTACATTCACTTTATCCTCAAAGGAGAGATCCAGATATTCATAATTGCGATAATTTTTTAATTGTAATTCTTTAATATACAAAGGGCTCCCCCTTTATGCTTGAACTTGAAATGTTCCGTTTCCCGGAATTTCAACAATATCATTTGCATACAACTTTCGGCCTCTTCTATTTTCAAGCTCTTGATTGACATACACTTCGTATTCTTGTAAGAACCATTTAACAGCACCGCCTGTATCAATTACATCAGCTAACTTTAAAAATTGTCCCAGTGTAATATACTCAGTTGAAATCTTAATACGTTTCATAAAATCGCTCACTTTCTGAAAGTGTTCATTCTTTCATTGTACTAAATAAACCCGCATTAGGAAAGTAATACCCCGAAAATCAAATAAGGGCCACTAGCATATTCAAACTAGTAACCCTCACTCTCGCTTAGTAAGTACGAACTGGTAAAATTAATTGGATGATAGAATCATCATTTACTGTACGAATTAAGAATGGTCTCATCGCTCCAGTAAAACTAATTTTAATTTCTGTACTATCTAACGCTTTTAATGCATCCATCATATATTTTGCACTAAAGGAGATTTTTAATTCTTCCCCTTCTATTTTTTCACATTGAACTTCCTCTACTACTTTTCCGATTTCTGGTGAATTTGAAGAAAGTTCCAGCATTTGTTGTTCTAACGTCGATAATTTCACAACATTATTGCGACCATCTCTTGCTAGTAAAGAAGCACGATCAATTGCTTGTAAAAACTCTTTTGTATTTACAAATATGTCGGTTTTACTTTCTGCCGGAATTAAACGTGTTGTATCCGGGTAATTCCCTTCTAACAACCTTGAGAAGAATAATAAATGTTTAGTTCGGAATAATACTTGATACTCCGTAATGACAATATCCACCATTTCTTCAGACTCATCTAGAATTTTGCTCAATTCATTTAAACTCTTACCAGGGATAACAACATTCGCTTGAAATTCATCAGAAATTGTATGACCTTCAATCTTCGCTTTACGAAGTGCTAACCTGTGACTATCTGTTGCAATACAAGTCAGTTCACTGTTATACACTTTCCAGTTTACACCTGTCAAGATCGGACGAGTTTCAGAACTTGAAACCGCAAATACAGTTTGACGAATCATATGTTTTAGTAAATCTGTCGGGATTTTAAATACATGATGTTCTTCAATTTGTGGTAATAATGGATATTCAGCAGCATCTAAACCATTTAGATTAAACTCTGATTTTCCAGATTTTATTTTTGTCATAAAATGATTTTCCACAGAGATTTCTACTGTGTCTTTTGGTAATTTTTTTACGATCTCACTAAAATATTTTGCTTGTAAAACAATGCTCCCCGATTGTGCAATTTCAACAATTTCTTTTCCATTTTCTTCAACTGGAATAAAAGATTCAATCGAAATATCAGCATCGCTTCCTGTCAATGTAACACCTTCTTCAGTTACTACAACTTTAATTCCTGTAAGTATGGGAATAGTTGTACGAGAGGAAACGGCCTTCATTACATCTTGTACACTTCTTACAAGATAGTCTTTTTGAATTGTAAAACGCATAGCGAAACCCTCCGGCAAGTATAAGATTTTATTTATTTAATAAATATAAAAAAATAGTAGTAATAGTAATAGGGCTTGTGGATATGTGGATAACTCCATTTAGAGACGGAAAAACAGTCTATCTACATGTGGATAGACTGTGTGTAAAACAAGGGAAGTTATTCACACTATTCAGCTACTACTTTAAAATATGATTGATTTCCTCAACTTGTTTTTGTAGTTGTGTATCAGTTTTTAATAGTTTTGAAATTTTTTCGTGCGCATGGATGACTGTTGTGTGGTCACGTCCACCAAATTCTTCACCAATTTTAGGTAAAGATGAATCTGTTAACTCACGTGATAGATACATTGCAATTTGGCGAGGAAATGCGACTGATTTTGTGCGTTTTTTTGCTTTAAAGTCTTCTAGTTTAACTTGAAAAACATCTCCAACGGCTTTTTGAATATCATAAATAGAAATAATCTTTGGTTTAGAATTTGGAATAATATCTTTAAGTGCTTCGGCAGCTAAATCCGCATTAATATCTTTATTAATTAAAGATGAATAAGCAACAACTCGAATAAGTGCACCTTCTAGTTCACGAATGTTCGAGTCGATTTGATTTGCGATATAGAGCATGACTTCATTTGGGATGTCAAGGCCTTCCGCTTTCGCTTTTTTTCGTAAAATCGCAATTCTCGTCTCTAAATCTGGCGGTGTAATATCTGTAATAAGTCCCCACTCAAAACGGGAGCGAAGGCGATCTTCTAATGTCGGGATCTCTTTTGGCGGTCGATCGCTTGAGATTACAATTTGCTTGCTTTCTTCATGTAGCGCATTAAATGTATGGAAGAACTCTTCTTGTGTTTGTTCTTTTCCAGCAAGAAATTGAATATCATCTATAAGCAAGACATCGACATTACGGTATTTATTACGGAAATCGACAGCTTTATTATCACGAATAGAGTTAATAAATTCATTTGTAAATTTTTCTGATGATAAATAAACAACCTTAGCATTCGGATTATGTTCAATGACATAATGACCAATTGCATGCATTAGGTGTGTTTTTCCAAGCCCAACTCCCCCATAAATAAATAGCGGGTTATATGCTTTTGCTGGTGCTTCAGCAACTGCTAATGAAGCTGCATGAGCAAAACGGTTCCCAGAGCCAATAACAAATGTATCAAACGTGTATTTTGGATTTAACATGCTCTGTGGTAAGTGATTAGACTCATCATTTATTCTTTTCTTTTTAGCAGGAGGATAGTCAATCTCCTCTTCAGTTTGACTTTGGGGAATAATAAAGCGAATTTCTAGTTTTGCTCCTGTTAAATCATAAAGTGTTTCTGAAATTAGTTCTGAATAATGAGATTCTAGCCAGTCACGAGCAAATTCATTCGGAGCTGTAATCGTTAATATATCTTTTTTCAAAGCATGTGCTTTGGTTGATTTCAACCATGTCTCATAACTTGGTTTACTGACCTTTTTTTCGAGTTCTTTCAAAGCACTATTCCATAAATCAGAGATATTTTCCAAAGGTGTCCCTCCTTTACAAAGATGGTAAAAGAATAAGGTTGTGCAACAATTGTACAACCTCAAAATAACGAAATGTATATTTATACGAAACGTATTTTAAAACCTAAAAACGTCGTTTGTATACGAGATAGAGTTTTCGACAAAAAACACACATGTGGACAACTGTTTACCCACATGTGACTATAACTGTCCACATGTTATGCACAATTTGTGGATAAACTAAACTTGTGGAAAACTTGTTCAAGGTGAAAACACAACTATAATATCAAAAAAAGATAGCGATAGCAATGAATTTCAGAAAGTTATCCACAAAATCAATACCTTGTGGAATAAATTTGTCCACAATACGATATACTGTGTAAAAATGAAAAAATAATTTGTGGATACAAAAAATGAAAAAATATATTATCCACAAAGAAATAAAACAGCTGTGAAATAAATTGTGAATAGGTTCAAAATGAATATTTGATGAAAATTTAGAGAACCATTGACATTTTCCTAGTTGATTAACTATAATTTATAAGACTGTCTTTAACAGATATTCCTCAGGGAGGTGTCATATAATGAAAAGAACTTACCAACCAAATAAACGTAAGCGCAGCAAAGTACATGGTTTCCGCAGCCGTATGAGCACAGCGAACGGACGTAAAGTGCTAGCAGCTCGTCGTCGTAAAGGAAGAAAAGTATTATCTGCGTAGACCACTGATCGTTCAGTGGTCTTTTTTTCTAGTAATAATGAATTTCCGCTGATGAAATACAGGAGTGTCAATTGATATGAAGAAAAAAAATCGTATAAAGAAAAATGATGAATTTCAGGCTGTTTTTCAAAATGGAAAATCAAATGCAAATCGTCAGTTTGTGGTCTATCAGCTTGAAAAAGCGGAGCAATCATACTTTCGCATTGGTCTTTCCGTTAGCAAAAAGTTAGGAAATGCAGTAGTACGTAATCGAATTAAGCGTATGATTCGCCAATCGATTGCAGAATTAAAAGATGAGATAGATTCTGGAAAAGATTTTGTTATAATAGCAAGGAAGCCTTGTGCAGATATGACATACGAACAATTGAAGAAAAGCTTAATTCATGCTTTTAAGCGTTCTGGTATTAAAATAACAAACAAGTAGCGTAGGAAAAGGAAAATGAATTACACTATATACATACCGAAACAAGGAGGAGCAGGCTGTGAAAAAAAAGATAGGCTTACTAGTCATGGTTATTGCTTTAATGGCAATTGCTACTGGCTGTAATGAAACGAATCAGCCGATTACACCGAAAAGTACAGGGATCTGGAATGAATATTTCGTATACCCGCTTTCTCAGTTAATCACGTATTTTGCAAACTTATTTGGTAGTAATTATGGTTTAGCGATTGTTGTCACAACTCTTATCATTCGTTTTGCATTGTTACCATTAATGATTAAGCAGACGAAGAGTACGAAGGCAATGCAAGCATTGCAACCAGAAATGGCGAAGTTAAAAGAGAAATATAGTTCTAAAGACCAAGCGACGCAGCAAAAGTTACAACAAGAAATGATGCAGTTGTATAAAACACACGGTGTAAATCCATTAGCGGGTTGTTTACCAATTTTTATTCAAATGCCAATTTTATTCGCATTTTACCATGCAATTATGAGGACGGCAGAGATTAAGCAACATAGCTTCTTATGGTTTGATTTAGGACATGCGGATCCGTACTATATCCTTCCAATTGTTGCGGCAATCACAACATTTATTCAGCAAAAACTTGCAATGGCAGGTACTGCTGGACAAAATCCACAAATGGCAATGATGATTTGGCTTATGCCAATCATGATTTTAGTCTTTGCAATTAACTTCCCAGCAGCATTATCACTATATTGGGTAGTTGGTAACATCTTTGGTATCGCTCAAATGTATATGATCAAAGGGCCTGAAATTAAGGCTAGTAAGGCAGGAGGATCAAGCAAGTGAGTATAATTACTGCTAAAGGACAAACAGTCGAGCTGGCAGTACAAGATGCTTTAAGACAATTAAAAGTTTCAAGGGATCAAGTAGACGTGAATGTGATTGATGAGGGAAAGAGAGGATTTCTAGGTTTTATAGGGAATCGTCCAGCTATCGTGGAAGTTGTAATGAAGAAAGATCCCATTCAAGAAGCTGAGCAATACTTACAAAGTGTTGTTCAGGAAATGGGTGTGGATGTGATGATTACGAAAAATGTAAAGGGTCGAGAAATTGAGTTTACACTTTTTGGGAAAGATGTAGGGGTATTGATCGGAAAAAGAGGACATACATTAAATTCTTTACAATATTTAACAAAACTTGTTGCGAATCGCAGTACAAAGCAATATATTGGTATCACAATTGATGCTGAAAACTATCGTAGTAAGAGAAAAGATACGTTAGAATCGCTTTCTTATCGATTAGCAAAGCAGGTCACGGTAACTAAAAAAAATGTTGTGTTAGAACCAATGCCTTCTTTTGAGAGAAAAATTATTCATCAAGCATTGTCCAATCATCCAAATGTAATTACAACTTCCGAAGGGAAAGAACCACATCGACATGTTGTAATATCTTCCAAATAACCGGTTACTCATTCGAGTACCGGTTTTTTTCTTGTTAATTTATGAAAAACAGATTGTGGATAACTAAAAACGCTAAACTTATCCACTGTGAATAAGTTTAGCGTTTTTTACATGAGGACATAATAAAATGAGTTATTATTCTTTTGTAGATAGGTTCGTTATGGTATCCTAATAGTTTAGTGAAAGAAAAAATCATGTTGAAATAGAGAGAAATAAGCAAGTGAGGTGAAAGGACATGGATTTTGATACAATTGCTGCAATTTCCACGGCACTTGGAGAAGGGGCAATTGCCATTGTTCGAGTAAGTGGAGAGGATGCGATTGAAAAGGTCAATCGTATTTTTAAAGGGAAAGATTTAACGGCAGTTTCTTCTCATACGATTCACTACGGTCATATTGTTGATTTAGATACAGATCAAGTTATCGAAGAGGTAATGGTATCGATTATGCGAGCGCCAAGGACATTTACGCGTGAAAATATTGTAGAGATCAATTGTCACGGTGGTCTTGTTTCTGTAAATAAAGTATTACAACTTATTTTGGCTCAAGGAGTGCGTTTGGCAGAACCGGGTGAATTTACAAAGCGTGCATTTTTAAATGGGCGTATTGACTTATCGCAAGCAGAAGCTGTAATGGATTTGATTCGTGCGAAAACAGATCGAGCGATGAACGTAGCAATGAATCAAATGGAAGGGCGATTATCTAAATTAATAGGTCGCCTTCGTCAGGAAATTTTAGAAACATTAGCTCATGTAGAAGTAAATATAGATTATCCAGAATACGATGATGTCGAAGAAATGACGCACAATATTTTAATTGAAAAAGCCACACATGTTCGCGGTGAAATTAAAAAAATATTGGAGACATCTAAGCAAGGGAAAATTTTACGAGAAGGAATTGCAACAGCAATTATCGGAAGACCGAACGTTGGGAAATCCTCGTTATTAAATAGTCTCGTGCAAGAGAAAAAGGCGATTGTGACAGATATAGCAGGAACAACGCGCGATGTAATTGAAGAGTATGTCAATGTGCGTGGTGTGCCACTTAAACTTATTGATACGGCGGGAATCCGTGAAACTGAAGATATTGTTGAACGAATCGGTGTAGAACGATCAAAAGAAATGATGGGACAGGCTGATTTAGTTCTAATTGTAGTAAACTATAGTGAAGCATTAACAAATGAAGATGAAGACTTATTCCGTGCAGTGCGAGGAAAAGACTTTATTGTCATTGTAAATAAAACGGATTTACCAAAGCAAATTGATATGAAACGTGTTACAGAATTAGCAGGTAAAAATCGTATGATCACAACGTCGCTAATTGAAGAAAAAGGTGTGGATGAGCTAGAAAAAGCGATAGCAGATCTATTCTTTGAAGGAACAATTGAGTCAGCAGATATGACGTATGTTTCTAATGCGAGACATATCGGTTTATTAACACAAGCGGAAAAGACAATTGGGGATGCTATTGAGGCAATAGAGAACGGTGTGCCAATTGATATGGTTCAAATCGATCTAACAAGAACGTGGGAAATCCTTGGTGAAATTACTGGTGATACTGTTCATGAAAGCTTAATCGACCAATTATTTTCTCAATTTTGTTTAGGAAAATAACATATAGCTGTTTTAGAAGGATAGATAATTTTAGGAGGAATAATAATGGGATACAATGCCGGTTCTTACGATGTCATAGTAATCGGTGCAGGTCATGCAGGATGTGAAGCTGGGCTTGCAGCAGCACGAATGGGCTCAAAAACATTAATGTTAACAATTAATTTAGATATGGTTGCTTTTATGCCATGTAACCCTTCTGTTGGTGGACCAGCGAAAGGGATTGTTGTACGTGAGATTGATGCATTAGGCGGTGAGATGGGACGAAACATTGATAAAACTCACATCCAAATGCGTATGTTAAACACGGGAAAAGGTCCAGCTGTACGCGCTCTTCGTGCACAAGCGGATAAATTTTCATATCAACACGAATTAAAGAAAACAATTGAAGAAACGCCAAATTTAACATTACGTCAAGGAATGGTAGAGCGTCTAATTGTTGAGGATGATGTATGTAAAGGTGTAATTACACAATCAGGTGCTGAATATACAGCGGAAACAGTTGTAATTACAACGGGTACATTCCTACGTGGTGAGATTATCATGGGCGATTTAAAATACTCAAGTGGTCCAAATAATCAGCAACCATCTATCACATTATCTGAGCATCTAGAGGAACTTGGCTTTGATCTTGTCAGATTTAAAACAGGTACGCCTCCTCGTGTGAATAGCAATACAATTGATTATAGTAAAACGGAAATTCAACCGGGTGATGAAAAACCACGTGCATTTTCTTTTGAAACTACAAAATTTATTATGGATCAAATTCCATGTTGGTTAACATATACAAGTGAAGAGACACATCGTTTAATTGATCGAAACTTGCATCGTTCAGCTATGTATTCTGGTATGATTAAAGGAACAGGTCCACGTTACTGTCCTTCAATTGAAGATAAAGTGGTGCGATTTAACGATAAACCGCGTCATCAAATTTTCTTAGAGCCGGAAGGTCGTAATACACAGGAAGTATATGTACAAGGTTTGTCAACAAGTTTACCGGAAGATGTCCAGCGTGAAATGCTTAAAACGATTCCTGGTTTAGAGAATGTTGAGATGATGCGTACAGGTTATGCGATCGAATATGATGCAATTGTACCAACTCAGTTGTGGCCGACACTGGAGACGAAAAAAATTAAAAATTTATATACAGCAGGTCAAATTAACGGTACGTCTGGTTACGAAGAAGCAGCAGGACAAGGAATTATGGCCGGAATTAACGCAGCATGTCGCTCTCTAGGGAAGAAAGAGGTTATTTTAGGTCGTTCAGATGCTTATATTGGTGTTTTAATTGATGATCTTGTGACAAAAGGGACAAACGAACCATATCGTCTTTTAACATCCCGTGCTGAATACCGTCTATTATTGCGTCATGATAATGCCGATCTTCGTTTAACAGAAATTGGCCAAGAAATTGGCTTAATTCCAGAAGAGCGTTACGGGCGTTTTACTGTGAAAAAGGAACAGATTGAACAAGAAAAATTACGTTTAGAAAGCATTATTATTAAACCACGTCCTGAAGTGCAAGAATTAATTCGCAGTGTTGGTGGAAGTGAATTAAAGGATGGAATACGTGCAAGTGACTTACTACGTCGTCCGGAAATGACGTATGAACATATTCGTATTCTTGCGCCAAGTGAAGTGGAAATACACGATGAAATTGCAGAGCAGGTAGAAATTCAAATTAAGTATGAAGGATATATTGAAAAATCCTTACAACAAGTAGAACGTATGAAGAAAATGGAAAGCAAAAAGATTCCTGTTGATATTGATTATGAT
Organism: Bacillus sp. 105MF; assembly: GCF_000374885.1. Taxonomy (NCBI): domain Bacteria; kingdom Bacillati; phylum Bacillota; class Bacilli; order Caryophanales; family Bacillaceae; genus Bacillus; species Bacillus sp. 105MF. The sequence continues at coordinate 14,984 of NZ_KB895568.1, forward strand.
GCGATTTCTGGAATCGCTTCTGAAGCAAGACAAAAATTAAAAGATGTTCGTCCTCTTTCTATGGGGCAAGCATCCCGTATTTCCGGAGTAAATCCAGCTGATATTTCCATTTTACTTGTGTATATTGAACAAGGAAAAATTGCGCGAGTATCGAACCAATAAATAATAAGGAGATATGGCAAGATGAACATAGAACAATTTCAATCTATGCTAGGAGAAAGAGGAATTAACCTTTCTCCTAGGCAATTAGAGCAATTTGAAATCTACTTTGAAACATTAGTAGAATGGAATGAGAAAATGAATTTAACAGCTATTACAGAGAAAGAAGAAGTGTATTTAAAACACTTTTTTGACTCGATTACAGCTGCTTTTTATAATGATTTTTCAAAGCCATTTTCTATTTGTGATGTCGGTGCAGGAGCAGGATTTCCAAGTATTCCATTGAAAATTTGTTTCCCGCATTTAAAAGTAACGATTGTAGATTCATTGCAAAAACGTATCAATTTTTTAAATCATTTAGCCCAAAAATTAGAGCTAAGTGATGTTGCGTTTTGTCATGATCGTGCTGAAACATTTGGGAAAAAAGAAGGTGTACGTGAATCATTTGATATCGTGATGGCGCGTGCGGTAGCACGTCTTTCTGTATTGAGTGAGTTATGTTTACCTCTTGTAAAAGTAGGTGGGACATTTATCGCTATGAAAGGTGCAGCTGCCAATGAAGAGATTGAAAATGGTAAGTATGCTTTAGAAATACTTGGCGGTGAACTAAAAGAGATTTCTACTTTCCAATTACCATTTGAAGAAAGTGAACGTAATATTTTAGCAATCGTGAAAAAGCGCAAAACACCAAAGAAATATCCGCGTAAGCCAGGGACACCCAATAAATTACCTATTGAAAAATAAATCTTATTAGACGTAAGATTAAATTATATAAATGAAAACGTAAATGTTTCATAGGAAACATTTCTGTGTAGGACATTCAATAGGCCCAAAGGTGGTGGAATATGTATGAAAAATACGTTTTCTCGTTTATTTGGCTTTGGAGATAAAGAGAGCGAATTCGAATTACAAAACGAAAGCCATGAAGAAATAGATAAAAAGATACATGAAGAAATACAAGAAATTCCGATAGCAAATATCATTCCCAATCGCTATCAACCACGTACAGTTTTTGATGCCGCGCGTATTGACGAACTTGCGTTAACCATTCGTACACATGGACTCATTCAACCAATTGTTATCAGGAAATATGAAGAAGATAAGTATGAAATTATTGCCGGGGAAAGACGTTTTCGTGCTGCAACGAAATTAGGGTGGGAAAAAGTTCCAGCTATTATTAAAAACTTAAATGATACGGAAACAGCTTCTGTTGCTCTCATTGAGAACTTGCAACGTGAGGAATTAACAGCAATTGAAGAGGCTGTTGCTTATCAAAAGCTAATTGAGTTACATAATTTAACACAAGAGGCATTAGCGCAGAGGCTCGGAAAAGGACAATCAACAATCGCAAATAAGTTGCGATTATTAAAGTTGCCTGAAGAAATTAAACGAGCATTGCTAGAAAAGAGTATTACAGAACGTCATGCCCGTGCCCTTATTCCTTTAAAAAATGAAGAATTACAGTTGAAAGTTTTACAAGAAATTGTAGAAAAACAATTGAATGTAAAACAGACTGAGGAACGCATTGCTAAGCTATTGGAAGAAGTAAAACCAAAGCGAAAGGCAAAACAGAAAGCGGTAAGTCGTGATATGCGAATTGCAATGAATACAATTAGACAATCGCTACAAATGGTTACAAATAGTGGACTGAAAGTAAACTCTGAAGAAGAAGAATTTGATGAGTACTATCAGATCACAATTAAGATTCCTAAAAAAAAATAATTTATATTTGAAAGAGATCTCATCCTTTGGAGAGATCTCTTTTCCTATATTTTTCTTCTTAAATGAAGAAGGAGTTTTGGAATAAATTTTGAAGTTTAATAAGGATGCAAAAGAAAAATTTTCATTTCATGTTACAATAAACATAATTATTTTCAGAATAAGACAGAAAGGTTGAAAGTAGGTGACATCATGGGAAAAATCATTGCTATTGCTAATCAAAAAGGCGGTGTAGGGAAAACAACAACGTCTGTTAACCTAGGAGCTGGATTGGCACAGGTAGGAAAAAAAGTATTGCTTATTGACATTGATGCTCAGGGGAACGCAACGACAGGTGTAGGAATTGAAAAGTCGGAATTAGATCAATGTATTTATAATGTTCTTGTGGAAGATGCTGATGTTCAAGGGGTTATACAAAAAACCGCAACTGAAAATTTAGATGTTCTACCTGCTACAATTCAATTGGCAGGTGCTGAAATTGAACTGGTACCGACCATTTCCCGGGAAGTTCGTTTACAAAGGGCTTTGCAGCCAATCCGTAATGAATATGATTATATTATTATTGATTGTCCCCCATCTTTAGGCTTATTAACAATTAATGCACTAACGGCAGCAGATTCTGTTATTATTCCAGTTCAGTGTGAATACTACGCATTGGAAGGATTGAGTCAATTACTGAATACAGTTCGACTTGTACAAAAGCATTTAAATAAAAATTTAGCAATTCAAGGTGTACTATTAACGATGCTAGATGCACGTACAAATTTAGGTATTCAAGTTATAGATGAAGTGAAGAAATATTTTCGAGATAAAGTATATCGTTCTATTATTCCGCGCAATGTTCGTTTGAGTGAAGCACCAAGTCATGGAAAACCAATTATGCAGTATGATGCTAAATCAAGAGGTGCAGAAGTGTATATAGATTTAGCAGAGGAAGTGATTGCTGGTGGCTAAAGGATTAGGAAGAGGGATTAATGCTTTTTTTCCAGATTTAGATGTGAGAGAGGAAGAAAAAATTCAGGAAATTGTACTAACTGAATTAAGGCCAAACCCCTACCAACCGCGTAAAAACTTTCAAAAAGAAGCTATTCAAGAACTGGCAGCATCTATTAAAGAACATGGTATTTTACAGCCTTTAATCGTAAGGAAAAGTATTAAAGGATATGAAATCGTTGCTGGTGAACGTAGATACCGTGCTGCAAAAGAAGCATGCCTTGAAAAGGTGCCAGCTGTCGTTCGAGAATTAAATGAACAGCAAATGATGGAGTTTGCTTTGTTAGAAAATCTACAACGTGAAGATTTAAATCCAATGGAAGAAGCTTTGGCATATCAAATGCTAATGGATGAGTTGAATGTAACTCAAGAGCAATTAGCAAAGCGCCTTGGAAAAAGTAGGCCATATATTGCTAATTATGTTCGGTTGCTTACACTTCCTTTATTTGTTCAAGAAATGATTGCGAATGGAAGTCTATCCATGGCACATGGACGGACATTACTTACAATAAAAGATGAAGAACAGCTAAAGTCTTTATTAAAGCGTATTGAAAAAGAAGGATTGAATGTTAGACAGCTAGAGCAAATTGTTCAACAGATTCATCAACGCGTTTCACGTGAAACAAAGACAGTGAAGCGAGAGCGGAATATATTTTTCGAAGAGCGCGAAACATTGTTAAGAGAAAAGTTTGGAACAGGTGTAAAAATTAAAGAAACAAAGAAAGAAAAAGGGAAAATTGAAATAGAATTTTTCGATAAGGAAGATTTAAATCGCATTTTAGAATTATTATCTGGGGAAAACTGAAAAGCAAACCATCTTTTTATTTATAGATGGTTTGCTTTTTTTAATACGGATAATTTCTGATCTGTTTCCTTTATACTTTGGGCAATAACGTCCGCCATTTTCATAACGAGGCTTAATCTTGTATTTTGCAAGACAAAAAATTCCATGAAACCATTTAAATTTACGATACCATGTATGTGTAGCTCGCCAATTGCAGGTAACTTTTTGTTCATTGCTGCACCAGGTTTACTAGGTCCTTCACCAACAGTTATGGAACCGATACTTTGTGATTTTCCAAGACAAGCATCAATGGCAATAATAAAAGAATCAGGAATTAAAGTTTGTATATTCTGAATTTCATCTTCGAGATTTAACGCATGGATTGGTTCATCAAGTGTGCCGAATACGTGGAAATTTTGAATGTTCATTTGTTCTAGTTTAGATCCGACTAGTGGGCCAAGGGCGTCACCGGTTGAACGATCTGTTCCTATGCAAATTAGGCTGAGGGGGGTATTTTGACTAATAGGTATATGTGAGAGAAGAAAATCACTAATTGTTGTACAAGCCTCTAAATCGTGATGCATAATATTTTGTGATTCTTTTTCAAAAAAAGGTAAGCGGAAATTCCCTATATTCATGAATCATCCATCCTTCTGATAAATTTTATGATTCACTGTAAAGTTTTATTGAAAAAAATGTAATATGGAAAATTATAAGTTCTTTATTTTTGCAAGCCGTTTATAAAACAGGAAATAATAGTACTAGTATATATATATTCATTACATTTTATACCTGAATCAAAGTGAACAAATGCAAATACAGCAATAAATTTTTTTTCAGAAATGGAGAAAACTTCTGATACAATAAAGAATGAATGAAAAAGAAATTTTTATCGGAGAGGTAGAAGTATATGGATGTATTAACACAAGGATTCGAAGCTACCAAGAGATATTTATTAGATTCAGATCGTTGGGCTTATGTCGGAATGGCAACATTAAAAATATTGATAATTTTAGTACTTGGTGCAGTAGTAGTACGTATTGCTAGAGCAATTGTAAGAAATGCATTCCGTATGGGAAGTCGTTCACCAATTCAAATCTCAGAGCGTCGTACAGTTACAGTAGCGAAATTGCTTGAAAACATTGTGGCATACGTTGTTATGTTCATAATGTTAATAGCGATTTTAGGCGTATTTAACATTAATGCATCAGGTTTACTAGCTGGGGCTGGGGTAATCGGTTTAGCAGTCGGTTTTGGTGCTCAAAGCTTAGTAAAAGATGTTATTACAGGATTGTTTATTTTATTAGAAGATCAGTTTTCGGTAGGTGACCATGTTCGTATCGGTCAATTTGAAGGTGTAGTTTTAGAAATTGGATTACGTACAACAAAGATAAAAAGCTGGACAGGGGAAATTCATATTTTGCCAAATGGTGGTATTACGCAAGTAACGAACTTTTCCATTAGTAATAGTGTAGCTTTTGTTGATATATCAATTTCCTATGAAGGTGATATAGCACGAGCAGAACAGGTAATTGAAGATTTATTAGAGGAATTACCTGAAAGATATGAAGAAATGGTAGCAAAACCAGAATTATTAGGAATTCAAACACTTGCTGCATCTGAAGTTGTACTACGTGTTGTCTCTGAAGTAGAACCAATGAAACATATGGCTATTGCTAGAGCCCTTCGTAAAGAGATTAAAAATCGTCTTGATTTACATGGCATTGAAATTCCATATCCACGTATGGTCTTATATAATCGTGAAGAAATGGTTAGTGAGAAAGCAAATTAGTTGTGAGAGGGGTTTAGAGAGTGGAGCAAAAGCAATATAACTTGTACGATGTTGTGGAAATGAAGAAGGCCCATCCATGTGGTGCAAATCGTTGGAAAATTATTCGTATGGGAATGGATATCCGCGTTAAGTGCGAGGGATGTGGCCATTCGGTAATGATTCCTCGAAGAGAGTTTGATCGCAAGGTGAAAAAAATTCTTGTAAAGCATGAAGAATAGAGAAGAAGTAACAGCTGCTCCAGGCAGCTGTTACTTTTTTGAACTTTTAGGGAACTTGTCATTTTATTCGTTACTATCTATAATGATGGAAGATTGAGACATAGGAGTGAAAAATATGGGATTAACGGCTGGGATTGTTGGTTTACCTAACGTAGGGAAATCAACATTATTTAATGCAATTACACAAGCGGGAGCAGAATCTGCAAACTATCCATTCTGTACAATTGATCCGAACGTAGGGATTGTAGAAGTACCAGATGAACGCTTAAATAAATTAACGGAACTAGTAGAACCGAAAAAAACTGTTCCAACTGTATTTGAATTTACTGATATCGCAGGTATCGTAAAAGGTGCAAGTAAAGGTGAAGGATTAGGAAACAAATTCTTATCTCATATTCGCCAAGTAGACGCAATTTGCCAAGTTGTTCGTTGTTTTGAGGATGAAAATATTACACACGTTTCAGGAAAAGTAGATCCAATTGATGATATTGAAACAATCAATTTAGAGCTAATTTTAGCAGATTTAGAATCTGTTGATAAACGTATTGAACGTGTAGCGAAATTAGCAAGACAAAAGGATAAAGAAGCAGTATATGAGCACGAAATTTTAGTTCGCTTAAAAGAAGCATTTGAAGCGGGAAAACCAGCTCGTACTGTTGAGTTTACAGAAGAACAAATGAAAATTGTTAAAGGTCTTCATTTGCTTACGACGAAAGAGATGCTTTATGTAGCAAACGTAAGTGAAGATGATATCATGGATCCATCTGAAAATGAATATGTGCAGATGGTAAAAGAATTTGCGGCAAATGAAAATTCACAAGTAATTGTTGTTTGTGCAAAAATTGAATCAGAAATTGCTGAGTTAGATGAGGAAGAGAAAAAAGTATTCCTTGAAGAGTTAGGCATTGAAGAATCAGGTTTAGATCAGCTGATTCGTGCTGCATACGATTTATTAGGCTTAGCTACTTATTTCACAGCTGGTGTACAAGAAGTACGTGCATGGACGTTTAAGAAAGGTATGAAGGCACCACAATGTGCTGGTGTTATTCATACAGACTTTGAACGTGGATTTATTCGTGCTGAAACAGTTTCATATGATGATTTAATGGAGAACGGTTCTATGACAGCAGCTAAAGAAGCTGGAAAAGTACGTTTAGAAGGAAAAGAGTATATCGTAAAAGATGGAGATGTTATGCACTTCCGCTTTAACGTGTAATTTTATATTTCCTAGGAAAAATAGGGATATAAACTTGGCAAATATATCATATGTTTGCCAAGTTTTTTATTTATTGGTTAGTTGATTCATCTAACTTACTATGATATAATCTAAACTCGTGAGTAATTACTATATAATTAATTGCTCCTTGCCCATTATGGGCCGTTTAGACCAAAAGGAGGTGAAAGTGTAATGAAAAAGTACGAAATCATGTACATCATCCGTCCAAACATGGAGGAAGAAGCTCAAAAAGCTTTAGTTGAGCGCTTCGCAGGCGTTTTAACTAACAATGGTGCAGAAATCATTAACACAAAAGAGTGGGGTAAGCGTCGTTTAGCTTACGAAATCAACGACTTACGTGACGGTTTCTACATGATCTTAAACGTAAATTCTGATGCAGAAGCTGTTAAAGAATTCGATCGTTTAGCTAAGATCAACGAAGATATCCTTCGTCACATCGTTGTTAAAGAAGAAGAAAAATAATTAAGATATATAGGGAGAGTGGTTCGATTGATGAATCGTGTTATCCTCGTTGGTCGTTTAACTAAGGACCCTGACTTACGTTACACGCCCAATGGTGTTGCGGTAGCTACTTTCACGTTAGCTGTAAATCGCGCATTTGCAAATCAACAAGGTGAGCGTGAAGCTGACTTTATTAATTGTGTAATATGGCGTAAACAAGCAGAAAACGTGGCGAATTATTTGAAAAAAGGTAGCTTAGCAGGCGTAGATGGACGTCTTCAAACTCGTAATTATGAGGGACAAGATGGTAAACGTGTATATGTAACAGAGGTTCTTGCGGAGAGCGTACAATTTTTAGAGCCGCGTAATGGCGGTGGGGAGCAACGTGGTTCATTCAATCAGCAACCATCAGGAGCTGGTTACGGTAACCAAGGCTCTAACCCATTTGGTCAATCAGGTAATTCAGGTAACTCAGGTAACTCAGGTAACTCAGGATTTACGAAGAATGACGATCCATTTTCAAATGTAGGTCAACCGATTGATATTTCGGACGACGATTTACCATTCTAATGGTATAGATCGGTTATTTTTAACAAAGAATGGAGGGAAATAGACATGGCAGGACGCAAAGGTGGACGTGCGAAACGTCGTAAGGTGTGTTTCTTCACATCTAACGGCATCACTCGCATTGACTATAAAGATGTTGATTTATTAAAACGTTTCGTTTCTGAGCGTGGTAAAATTTTACCTCGTCGTGTAACAGGAACAAGCGCAAAATACCAACGCAAACTTACAGTTGCAATTAAACGTGCTCGTCAAATGGCACTTTTACCATATGTTGGTGAATAATAGCGTATGAAATGCACAGTAGAGTCCGACTCTACTGTGCATTTTGCTATGCTTTTCTTTTTAGAAATAGGAGGTAAAAGATGAAACGTACAAGGCTTATTACAGAAGGGGCAGTTTTGTTAGCTGTATATGCAGTTTTACTTTTAACGTTCTTGTATGTACCTGTTATAAGTATGGTTGCAATATTTGCACTTCCATTGCCTTTTCTATTGTTTATGGTAAGGTATCCGTTTTCTAGTACATGTATGCTGTTTGGAGCATCGATTCTTGTTACTATCATTATTAGTTCGCCACTTAGTCTTGTGAATACATTCATGTCAGGCATAATAGGCATCTCTTTAGGATATATGTATAAGAAGAAAAAAGGACCAGCAGAAATATTATTGGTAGGAACGCTTGTATATTTGCTTAATTTTGTACTAGTTTATGTAGCGAGTATACAATTTTTTAACATAGATTTTCTTAAGGAAATGCAAGATATGTTCAAACAAGGAATGGAACAAAGTGAAAAAATAATGAAGGCGGCAGGTGCGCCAATTAACCAAGAGCAAAAAGATTTATTAGGGCAATTTAGTGATATGCTTCGAATTCTTCTGCCAAGTTTGCTTGTAATGGTTTCTTTAATATATTCTTGGATTACAGTATTAATAGCGGGGAATGTTTTAAAGAGATTAAAGTATGCGATAGAGCCATGGCCTAAGTTTAGGGATATGCGATTGCCAAAAAGCATTGTCTGGTATTATGTAGTATTTATTTTACTTTCAACATTTATGAAGGTGGAATCAGATTCATATGTGTATATGGCATTTTCTAATCTATATGCCATCTTTTCATTGCTGCTCCTATTCCAAGGTTTTTCATTTATAGCCTTCTTTGCGCATGTAAAAGGTTATGCAAAAGCGATCCCTATTCTCAGTTTTATCGTATGTATGATTATTCCAATGTTGTTTCCACTAGTAACAATCTTAGGTATAATTGATTTAGGCTTTTCGTTACGTTCTAAAATACAACCAAAATAAGCAAAGACGAGAGAAGGGTATATGAGCTTATTATATGACGTAAGCTTTTAATGGAAGTTTAACTTTGGGGCGTTTAATCTGTTCAACTGACCATTGATGGAAATTGAATGATTTCCTATTTGTGTTAGTTTTACTTTATAGGAGTTGGGTACATGCCTGAATTTTATAAGAGACAGCGGTTTTTATATCCTGTTTATGTATTAGCTTTTTTTATGCTTGTGCTTATTACCATTCTCGGTTATTTGCACTGGATAATGGGAATGGCCGCTTTTTTTATTTTTTGTATTGTTCTCTTTTTTGTAATTCGATTTGAGCTAGCCTTTCAGAGGAATTTTGAAAAGTATACAACGGATATGATTACAAGAGTAAAGAAAGTAAGTAATGAAGCGTTTAATCAAATGCCAATTGGTATTTTGTTATACAATAAGGATTATGGAATTGATTGGGCAAATCCTTATTTGTCCTCTTGTTTGGGGCAACACTCTTTAGCAGGATGGCATTTGTATGATGTATCAGAAACATTACTCCTCTTTATTAAAGGAGAAACTGCGGATGATATTGTATCTTTAAATAATCGTAAGTTTCGTGTGTTTGTAAGGAAAGAAGAAAAGTTAATTTATTTCTTCGATGTAACAGAGCAAACAGAAATTGAAAAAATGTATGAGGATCAGCGTACAGTTCTCGCGATTATTTATTTGGACAACTATGATGAAGTTACACAAGGTTTGGATGACCAATTGCGTACGAACATCACGAGTCTTGTGACATCACGTCTAAATGAGTGGGCTATCAAATACGGTGCATATTTAAAACGAGCTTCTTCAGAGAGATTCTTTGTTGTGTTAAATGAAAGTATTCTGGCACAAATGGAGAAAGGAAAGTTTGATATTTTAGATCAAGTGCGTGAAGAAACATCAAAACGAAATATTCCACTTACATTAAGTATTGGTGTAGGATCAGGCGACTTATCTTTATCAGAGCTTGGTGCGATGGCACAATCGGGTTTAGATCTTGCTTTAGGGCGAGGTGGAGATCAAGTTGCGATTAAACAAGCGACAGGTAAAGTGAAATTTTATGGTGGCAAGACAAATCCAGTGGAAAAACGCACGCGTGTACGTGCACGGGTTATCTCTCATGCATTGAAAGATTTAGTATTAGAGAGCAGTAATGTTATTATAATGGGTCATAGAGCTCCTGATATGGATGCGATTGGGGCGGCCATTGGAATTTTAAAAGTAGCACAGTTGAATGAGCGTGAAGGGTACATTGTACTAGACGAGAATGACTCTGATAAAGGTATTAAACGTTTAATGGATAAGGTAAAGCAAAATGAGGATTTATGGTCTCGTTTTATTACACCACAGCAGGCTATGGAATTTGCAACAGACGATTCATTGCTTGTCGTTGTTGATACACACAAACCATCAATGGTGATGGAGGAAAAGCTTTTGCATAAGATTGAAAATGTAGTTGTGATTGACCATCATCGCCGTGGTGAGGAATTTATTGAGGATCCTCTTCTTGTGTACATGGAGCCATATGCGTCTTCGACAGCTGAACTTGTAACGGAACTTCTTGAATATCAGCCGAAACGTTTGAAAATGACAATGTTAGAAGCTACAGCATTACTTGCAGGGATTATAGTGGATACGAAAAGCTTTACATTCCGGACAGGTGCCCGCACATTTGATGCAGCTTCTTATCTACGCTCGCATGGAGCGGATACAGTACTTGTACAAGAATTGTTAAAAGAAGATATGGAGCAGTATTTACGAGTTGCAAAAACAATTCAAAATGCTTACATTTATAAAAATGGAATTGCAATTGCGAAAGTAGACGGCGATGAATATTATGATCAAGTATTAATCGCACAATCAGCTGATACGTTGCTGACAATGACAGGAGTAATCGCTTCTTTTGTCATTGCAAAACGTGGGGAAAGCTTCATTGGAATTAGTGGGCGTTCTTTAGGCGAAGTAAACGTGCAACTAATTATGGAAAATCTAGGTGGTGGCGGACATTTAACGAATGCAGCTACACAAATGAAAAATGTAACAGTAGATGAAGCTCAAGATAAACTTCAATTTGTTATTGATGACTATTTACAGGGAGGCACACAATCATGAAGGTAATTTTTCTAAAAGACGTAAAAGGTAAAGGGAAAAAAGGAGAAATAAAGAACGTACCAGATGGTTATGCAAATAACTTCTTACTAAAACAAGGATTAGCTGCGGAAGCAACAAATAGCAGCATGAAAACGTTAGAAGCACAAAAACGTAAAGAAGAAAAAGATGCAGCGGCTGAACTTGAGAATGCGAAAGAGTTAAAAGAAACTCTAGAGAAATTAACTGTAGAATTAAAAGCAAAGTCTGGTGAAGGTGGCCGTTTATTTGGTTCTATTACAAGTAAACAAATTGTAGATGCGATGCAAAAAGCACATAATATTAAGCTTGATAAACGTAAGTTTGAAATGGACGATGCAATTCGTGCATTAGGATATACAAACGTAACTGTGAAATTACATCCACAAGTAACAGCGACAGTAAAAGTTCATGTTAGTGAACAATAAAAATAAGTTAGGCAAGGAGGATTGCGCATGAGTGACGTATTTGCTGATCGTACCCCTCCGCATAATATAGAGGCTGAGCAAGCGGTTTTAGGTGCGATATTTCTTGATCAAGATGCATTAACTTCAGCTTCAGAACTGCTAATGCCGGAATCTTTCTATCGAACAGCACACCAAAAGATTTTTGAAGTTATGCTTAAACTATCTGATAAAGGAGAACCTATTGATTTAGTTACCGCAACAGCAGCGCTTGCTGATCAAGGGTTGTTAGAAGAAGTTGGTGGTGTTTCTTATTTAGCTGAATTAGCGGAGGCTGTTCCGACAGCGGCCAACGTAGAATATTATGCACGCATTATTGCTGAAAAATCACTGTTACGCCGTTTGATTCGAACGGCAACTCATATTGTTTCAGATGGATATGAGAGAGAAGATGATGTGGAAGGTCTTTTAAATGAGGCGGAGAAAAAAATATTAGAAGTATCACATCAGACAAATGCAAAGGCATTCCAAAATATTAAGGATGTTCTTGTAGATGCTTATGATAAAATTGAACTTTTGCATAATCAAAAAGGTGAAGTTACAGGAATACCAACTGGATTTACTGAATTAGATAAGATGACAGCGGGATTTCAACGTAACGATTTAATCATTGTGGCAGCTCGTCCTTCAGTGGGAAAAACGGCATTTTCACTGAATATCGCGCAGAATGTGGCAACTAAAACGGATGAAAATGTGGCAATTTTTAGTTTAGAGATGGGTGCTGATCAGCTTGTTATGCGTATGCTTTGTGCAGAAGGAAATATTGATGCACAAAGGCTTCGTACTGGCTCGTTAACTTCAGATGATTGGGCAAAGCTGACAATGGCAATGGGAAGTCTTTCGAATGCTGGAATATATATTGATGATACGCCAGGAATTCGAGTTAGTGAAATTCGTGCGAAATGCCGCAGATTAAAGCAAGAACAGGGACTTGGAATGATTTTAATCGATTACTTACAGCTTATTCAAGGTAGTGGGAAATCTGGTGAAAACCGTCAGCAGGAAGTATCTGAAATTTCCCGTACATTAAAAGGAATTGCGCGTGAGCTACAAGTTCCTGTTATTGCCTTATCTCAGCTCTCTCGTGGTGTTGAATCTCGTCAAGATAAACGTCCGATGATGTCTGATATTCGTGAATCAGGAAGTATTGAGCAGGATGCCGATATTGTGGCATTCTTGTATCGTGAAGATTACTATGATCGCGAAACGGAAAATAAAAACACGATTGAAATTATTATTGCCAAGCAACGTAATGGTCCAGTAGGTTCTGTAGAGCTCGCATTCGTGAAGGAATTTAACAAATTCGTAAACTTAGAGCGACGCTTTGACGATGGACATGCGCCACCGGCATAGTAGAAGTATAAAAAAGAAACACATTTCTTATAATAAGATGTGTTTCTTTTTTTTATGAATAAAAAATAGGGCTTTCATCGTGTGAATAAAGAATTCTTACGAACGAAATTGATAAAAGATAAAAAAATGTTCGTTTTTAAATTGACTTCTCTTTTCATTTTGGTACAATTATATTGTTTGAAAAGTTCGTTTGAAAATTGCGGAGGTGCTTGAATAATGTCTTCAGTAGTAGTTGTAGGAACACAGTGGGGCGATGAAGGAAAAGGTAAAATTACTGATTTCCTTTCTGAACATGCGGAAGTAGTTGCAAGATATCAAGGTGGAAACAACGCAGGACATACAATTGTTTTCGGCGGTGTTAAGTATAAACTACACTTAATTCCATCTGGTATTTTCTATAAAGAAAAAATTTGTGTTATCGGAAACGGTATGGTAGTAGATCCAAAAGCATTACTTGTAGAATTAAAATACTTACACGATCGTGGTGTAAGCACTGATAATTTACGTATTAGTAACCGCGCGCACGTTATTTTACCTTATCACCTAAAACAAGATGAGTTAGAAGAAGAGCGTAAAGGTGATAACAAAATCGGTACAACGAAAAAAGGTATCGGTCCAGCATACATGGATAAAGCTGCTCGCGTTGGTATTCGTATGGCTGATCTTTTAGATCGTGAAGCATTTAAAGAAAAGCTTGAACGTAATTTAGCAGAAAAAAATCGTCTATTTGAAAAAATGTATGATGCAGAAGGCTTTAATGCAGATGAAATCTTTGAAGAGTACTTTGAGTATGGACAACAAATCGCACAATACGTATGCGATACATCCGTTGTATTAAATGATGCATTAGATGAAGGACGTCGCGTACTATTTGAAGGTGCACAAGGCGTAATGCTTGATATTGACCAAGGTACGTACCCATTCGTTACATCTTCTAATCCAGTTGCTGGTGGTGTAACAATCGGTTCTGGAGTTGGTCCTTCTAAAATCAATCGTGTAGTAGGTGTATGTAAAGCCTATACAAGCCGTGTTGGTGACGGTCCATTCCCTACTGAACTGCATGATGAAATTGGTCATCAAATTCGTGAAGTTGGTCGTGAATATGGTACAACAACAGGTCGTCCACGTCGCGTAGGTTGGTTTGACAGCGTTGTTGTAAGACATGCACGCCGTGTGAGTGGTTTAACAGATTTATCTTTAAACTCTATCGACGTATTAACAGGTATTCCAACTGTGAAAATCTGTATTGCATATAAGTATAATGGAGAAGTTCTGGATGAAGTTCCAGCAAACTTAAACATTTTAGCAAAATGTGAGCCTGTATATGAAGAGCTTCCAGGTTGGACAGAAGATATTACTGGTGTAAAATCATTAGAGGAGCTTCCTGAGAATGCAAGACATTATGTAGAGCGTGTGTCTCAATTAACAGGTATCCAACTATCTATGTTCTCTGTTGGTCCAGATCGTAATCAAACAAACATCGTTCGTAACGTATACGGTGTTTAATTGATATAAAATTGGTTTATTTAAGAAAAAACTCATGTTTACATGAGTTTTTTCTTATCTTGTATAAAAAAATATAAAAAAGGTATTGCAAAAACAAAAGTTATTATGTTATGATAACCCTTGTCGTCACGAAAATATGACGTTGGTGAGTATGAGCCATTAGCTCAGTTGGTAGAGCATCTGACTTTTAATCAGAGGGTCGAAGGTTCGAGTCCTTCATGGCTCACCATTTTATTTTTCGTGGCCCGTTGGTCAAGTGGTTAAGACACCGCCCTTTCACGGCGGTAACACGGGTTCGAATCCCGTACGGGTCATATCTTTTATATATGTTTTGTGGTCCCGTGGTGTAGTGGTTAACATGCCTGCCTGTCACGCAGGAGATCGCCGGTTCGACCCCGGTCGGGACCGCCACTTTTGTTTATACCACCATTAGTGGTTTTATATATATATGTTTTGGCTCGGTAGCTCAGTCGGTAGAGCAGAGGACTGAAAATCCTCGTGTCGGCGGTTCGATTCCGTCCCGAGCCACTCTCAGGATATTAAGTGGGCCCACTTAATATCCTTTTTATATTCTTCAATTTTACAAATGAGAGTAGTTATTTTACAATAGAATGAGGAGCCTCTAGCAGTTGAAGCTAGGGGTTTTTCTGTAGATTGTATAGTGTTCCACTTTTATGTGGATCATACGTGATTCTATGAGAATAGAGGAGAAAATACTCAAACAAAGGCTACGAATGTTTGATTATACGCTATACAGATAGCTGTGCATGTTTGAGGATGATTGACCATATTTTTATTAGGAGGAAACAAACAATGATGGGAAAGAAAATCTTAGTCGTTGATGATGAGAAACCGATTGCAGATATTTTAAAATTTAACTTAGAAAAAGAGGGCTTTGAAATTGTGATGGCGCACGATGGTGACGAAGCTATTGAAAAGGCAAATGAGGAACAACCAGATATGGTTTTATTGGATATTATGTTACCAGGGAAAGATGGGTTAGAGGTTTGTCGTGAAATACGAAAAAGCTCTGAAATGCCAATTATTATGCTAACTGCAAAAGATTCTGAAATCGATAAAGTATTGGGATTAGAGCTTGGAGCAGATGATTATGTAACAAAACCATTTAGTACGCGTGAATTATTAGCACGTGTAAAAGCAAACTTGCGTCGTCATCAACAAGTTGGCTCAGCTGAAAAAGAAGAAAATACAGAAATGGTTATTGGACCAATTGTGATTAATCCAAATGCGTACAGTGTAACGAAAAGAGAAGAAAGCATTGAACTTACACATCGTGAATTTGAATTGCTTCATTATTTGGCGAAGCATTTAGGACAAGTTATGACGCGTGAGCATTTATTACAAACGGTTTGGGGCTACGATTATTTTGGAGATGTACGTACAGTAGATGTAACAGTACGCCGTTTACGTGAAAAAATTGAAGATAACCCAAGTCACCCAACTTTAATTGTAACAAGACGTGGGGTAGGGTATTACTTGCGTGATCCAGAGCAGGAATAGTATATGAAGAAAGTTGGTTTTTTTCAATCGATTCATTTAAAGTTTGTGCTCATCTATATGCTATTAATTTTGATAGCAATGCAGGTTATTGGTGTATATTTTGTTCGTGAACTGGAGAAAAGTCTCGTACAAAGTTTTAAGGATTCATTAACACAACAAACGAATTTACTGTCTTATAATTTGAAGCAAGAGTTTGCAAAAGAGCGTGAAAAAACAGATCCCCCTTTAGAAAATGCGATTAAAACATCAATTACTGACTTTGCATCAGACCGGAAAAAGGATATTCAAGAAGTACGTGTGATTGATCCAAACAGGCGTCTATTAGCAATATCTAATTCATCTAAGCAAGGTATGGTAGGGAAAACAATAACAGACATAACAGTGCAAAGGGCTATTGTACAAAAAAAGGCTGAAGGAAAGATTGAGAAAGATGGAAAAACCGGTCACCGTGTTCAAGTTATGGCTACCCCAATTGAAGGAGAGAAGGGGAAAATAATTGGTGTCATTCACATCGTTGCTTCGATGGAAGATGTTTATAAGCAGATGAAGGATATCAATCAAATTTTTGCAACGGGGACAGTGATTGCTTTATTAGTAACAGCAGTTCTAGGGATTTTATTAGCTCAAACAATTACAAGACCAATTTCAGATATGCGAAGGCAAGCAATTGAAATGGCGAAGGGAAATTACTCCCGTAAGGTAAAAGTACACAGTCATGATGAAATCGGTCAATTAGCACTAGCGTTTAATAATTTATCAAAAAAATTACAACAAGCACGTTCTTCGACTGAAAGTGAAAGACGTAAGCTTTCGTCTGTTTTATCTCATATGACAGATGGTGTAATTGCTACTGATCGAAAAGGGGACATTATTTTATTAAATGATCCGGCAGAAAAGATGTTAAACGTTTCACGTGAAACGGCATTAAATCAGTCTGTTTTAGAAGTGCTAGGCATTCAAGAGGAATTTACACTCGATCATCTATATGAAGAACCAGATTCTGTTTTATTAGATTTCAGTACGCGAAATGAACCGTATATCTTGAGAGCTAGTTTTTCTGTTATTCAAAAGGAAACAGGTAAAGCAAATGGTTTAATCGCTGTGTTGTATGATGTAACAGAACAAGAGCGAATTGACCGTGAGCGCCGTGAGTTTGTGGCAAATGTATCACATGAACTACGGACGCCGTTAACAACGATGCGTAGTTATTTAGAGGCACTTAGTGATGGTGCATGGCAAGATCCGAATATTGCACCGCAATTTTTAACAGTTACACAAGAAGAAACGGAAAGAATGATTCGACTTGTGAATGCCTTGTTACAATTATCTAAATTAGATAGTACAGAACATCGTTTAATGAAAGAATGGGTAGATTTTACGGATTTCTTTAACAATGTTATCGATCGTTTTGAAATGTCGAAGGAACAAAATGTAATTTTCAAGCGTTCATTCTCTAAGAAATCTCGATTCATTGATATGGATGCTGATAAAATTACACAGGTTTTATACAATATCATTTCAAATGCGTTAAAGTACTCTCCTGAAGGTGGAACAGTAACATATCGCCTGCGCGATCGAGAGGATATGTTAGAAATTAGTGTGAGTGACCAGGGAATGGGTATTCCAAAAGAAAATGTAGAGAAGATTTTCGAACGTTTTTATCGTGTAGATAAGGCGCGTTCAAGACAGATGGGTGGAACAGGCTTAGGTTTAGCCATTGCTAAGGAAATGATTGAGGCGCATGGTGGATCTATTTGGGCAAAAAGTGAGGAAGGAAAAGGGACAACCATTTATTTCACCCTTCCAATGGCGAAGGAAGAAGAGGACGATTGGGAATGAATATGGAAAACTTTAAAACCATTGTCCTTATTAACTTAGTTGTCATTAGTCTGTTTCTTACTTTTAATTTATGGACTTATGTACCTGATTCTAATTCATTGCAGAGCACAAAATTTGTTCCAGATAACGCAACAGCACCGAAACAAGATGTTTCAAATGTAATTGTCCCATCTTCTATGATTGTTCATAAGGATAACAATCATTTTGTAAGTGAAAAGAAAAGTAATATTAATTTATTATATACTTTTATTCAAAAAGGGGAATTGCACGATTTTAAGGATATTACAAGCTCTATATCTAAAGGTGATTTCCTCTCTTATGTGCACGGGGAAGGCAAGATTGAAATTGTCTTTCCGACAGAGGTTCCGTTTGATGCGATTAGGAGCGTATTAACAATTAAAGATAAGAAATTGGATATGTTGAGTTTTGATCGTATTGTTGTTGATCCTTCTAAAAGTCGTGATCAAAATATTGATGTGAATTTCGTTTCTTATAGTACTCGTAAAGTGTATAAAATGACATTAACAGGTGTGAATCTAAGGGACATTATAAATGCACAAAATCAATTTTTAGCTTTAGCAAGACCGTATTTTGCGTATGAAATAAATGATACGAAAAATATATTTTTACCAGATGGTTCAACAGAAATGCAGAATTTAATATATTTTGCGCGAGTCATGGAAGTGGAATCATTTAAAAATGCACTATTTAGTGATCCGCGTTATGTGCAACCTTTTTCTAACGAAATAGAGGATACATATACAGATGGCATTCGTCTTATGCGAATAAACAAACAGAATCGAATGTTAGAGTATACAAATTCATCTGTATCTGGTGGTGCACCTATGAATGGTACCTCTCTTATGCAGCGGAGTTTTGAATTTGTTAATAGTCATAGTGGATTAACTGATGCTTATCGATTTGACTATATAAATTCTAAAGGGACTAAAGGGACAACCAAATTCCGTTTGTATGAAGAAGATTTGCCAGTATTTAACCGAGAAGGAATGACCGAATTAAGGCAAGTATGGGGATCAGAAGAATTAATTAGTTATAGACGCCCATTATTTAAATGGTTGTCAATTGATAAAGATGGAGAAACAACGCTTCCAACTGGTCGGACGGTTATCCAATCCCTAGAAAAAAATTCGAAGATAGCTAAAAATTTGATTCAAAACATTGGAATAGGTTATAAATTAGTACCGGAAGTTGAGCAAAACGGACAAATTACAAATATAAAGTTAAAGCCAATTTGGTACGTAATTTATGGTGAAGATCATCACGCATATGAGTGGAGTGAAGAGAAGGAGGGAGAGCTAATTGGATTGGAATCGGATTAAAACAATATTTATTGTTACCTTTTTTATTTTAGACCTCTTTCTCGTTTTTCAATTCATTCAAAAACAAGATAGTAACCAATTAGAGCTCATGGCAGAAACAAAGGTGGATCAGCAGTTAAAAGATGATAAAATTACCATTGGTGATTTACCAAAAGAACCAAAGAAAGATTCCTTTATTACAGCGAAAAATAAGGAATTTAAAGAAGAAGATATACGTTCTTTAAAAAATCAAACAGTTACTTTACGAGATTTAAACACAATTGAAAGTAAATTAAAGGAACCATTGTTAAATGCAAAAACACTTTCTAAAGATAAATATAGTGAGTTCTTGAAAAACTATGTGCTAGATGGTCAGAAATATGAGTTTGGTAAAGCAGAAGCAACGAAAATCTATTTCTTTCAAAAGTATAAAGATAAACCTATCTTTTATAATGATCATGGGATGATTGTTGTGGATGTAAATGAGAAAGGTGAATTTATTTCGTATACACAAACAATGTTAACCGATTTAAAAGAGATGGGTGAGAATGAAAAAGCAAAAGAGCAAGAGATTATTACCGCTCAAACAGCTTTAGAAAATTTATACTTTAAGACTGAAATAAAAATAAAACAAAATACACATTTTAAAGAAGCACAGATTGGATATGCAACTCTTGTAGCATCTTCTGCTTCTAATATACAAGTGCTTGCTCCGACATGGAATTTAAAAACAGATCGAAAAGTAGATTATTTTGTGAATGCCATTGAGGGACAAGTTATTAAGTTAGGGAAAGAAAAGGAAAATGAAAAAGAAAAAATAATGGAGTGAGCAGAAATGAGTTTGCATTTTAGTGTACTTGCAAGCGGCAGTACAGGAAATGCGCTATATGTAGGGACCGAGAAACAAAAATTGCTCATTGATGCAGGCTTGAGTGGAAAAGCGACAGAAGCCCTATTTCAGCAAGCTGAATTGGATATCCAAGATATATCAGGTATTCTTGTCACACATGAGCATAGTGATCATATTAAAGGTCTCGGCGTTTTAGCACGTAAATATCAGTTACCTGTGTATGCAAATGAAAAAACGTGGAGCGCTATGGAACATTTAATTGGTAACATCCCAACTGATCAAAAATTTGTTTTCTCAATTGGCGATGTGAAAACATTTGGAGATATTGAAGTGGAATCATTTGGCGTTTCTCATGATGCGGCAGAGCCAATGTTTTATGCATTTCATCATAATGGTAGAAAATTGGCCCTTATTACAGATACAGGTTATGTAAGTGATCGTATGAAAGGTATCATTAAAGGAGCAAACGCATTTGTGTTTGAAAGTAATCACGATGTTGAAATGCTTCGTATGGGACGTTATCCATGGAGTATAAAACGACGCATTTTAAGCGATGTGGGTCATGTTTCTAATGAAGATGCAGCACTTGCAATGGCTGATGTTATTACAGATGAGACGAAACACATTTATTTAGCGCATTTGAGCTTAGATAATAATATGAAAGAACTAGCACATATGTCTGTTGCACAGGTGCTAGAGGAAAAAGGTTTTGCAGTTGGGGAAGCGTTTGAGGTACATGATACGGATCCAAAGGCACCAACGAAAATTCAATACGTATAATTCTTGATTTTAGTAAACAATAAAGGGGAATATAGTTGTTTTCGGGAGGATTGGTGAACAAGTATGTCCTTTATTGATGAAGAGAAATTTCGTATGAAACGAACAGGTAAAAAGAAGCACAAAGGTATCGTTATTTCTAGCATAGCAGGAACAATCGTAGGGGCTTCATTGTTTGCATTTGGAGCTCCTTTATTTTCTCAATCTGAAACTGGCCCCTTGCAGCAAGCTGAGGCAAGTGAAGAGAATATGGTAGTAAAGCAATCACAAACAGCGAATCATTCTGGTTTTGTAGATGCTGTTGATCGTGCATCGGAAGCCGTTGTTGGTGTAATAAACATCCAACGTGATAATTTTTCAGAAGCAGATTCAGAAGCTGGAACAGGATCAGGCGTCATTTATAAGAAAACAAATGGTCATGCTTATATCGTAACAAACCATCATGTTGTTTCAGGAGCGAATCGTATTGAGGTGAGCTTAAGTGATGGAAAAAAGGTTCCTGGTAAAATATTAGGTAGCGATGTAGTTACAGATTTAGCTGTTCTAGAAATAGATGCAAAGCCAGTTAAGAAAGTAATTGAAATTGGTGATTCTAATACAGTGCGTCGAGGCGAAGCAGTCATTGCAATTGGGAACCCACTTGGATTACAATTTTCAGGAACTGTTACACAAGGAATTATTTCTGCAAATGAGAGAATTGTTCCTGTAGACTTAGATCAAGATGGGCATTATGATTGGCAAGTAGAAGTACTGCAAACAGATGCAGCTATTAACCCAGGGAATAGTGGCGGTGCACTTGTAAATGTAGCAGGACAACTTGTTGGAATTAATTCGATGAAAATTGCAGCGAAAGAAGTAGAAGGAATTGGGCTTGCCATCCCTGTTTCGAGAGCAGTTCCTGTTATGAATGAACTTGAAAAGTATGGGAAAGTAAAACGTCCTTATGTTGGAATTGAACTGAGATCTCTAAATGAAATTCCGAATTATTACTGGTCTAAAACGCTGCATTTGCCAGGAAATATAACAGATGGTGTCTGCGTTTTAGATGTGAAAAGCCCATCGCCTGGTGCAGATGCAGGACTTAGGGAACATGATGTAATTATAGCTGTTGATGGAAAATCAATACATGATATTATTGGATTCCGAACGGTATTATATAATAAAAAAATTGACGATAAAATGACTCTGACATTTTATCGTGGTACAAAACGAGCAACAACAACGGTGAAATTAGGCAGTCAAAATTATTAAGAAAACAGGAGGACAGCCCTCCTGTTTTCTATTGTGAAAAAGTGAGGTGAAAGATATGAAGTTACCTTGTTGTTTAGAACATGTAGAATTAGCGTTGGATATCATTGTGGATGAGTGTGAAGTAGCGCCAGTTATCAACAGTGTGGATAACTCAGAAAAAGAACAAAAAACATGTGAATTTTGTCAAAACAAGGCGACATATGTTGTATCGAACACAGATTCTCACACAATATGTGGATGATGATTGTGGATATGTGGATAAGTTTTGTGGATAACGTGTTTGTAAGGTGGGGAATAGGTGTGAATATCTCGATTATTTCAATCGGAAAATTAAAAGAAAAATATTTAAAACAAGGTATTGCAGAATACTTAAAACGATTATCTGCGTATGCAAAAGTAGAAGTTATTGAATTGCCGGATGAAAAAGCACCGGAAAATTTAAGTGAGGCAGAAATGCTAATTGTAAAAGAAAAAGAAGGAATACGAATACTAGATAAAATTTCAGATGATACACATGTTATTGCATTAGCAATCGAAGGAAAACAAAAGTCATCAGAAGAATTTGCAGCGAATCTTGATCGTCTTGCTACATACGGAAAAAGTAAAGTGGCATTTATCATTGGGGGATCACTCGGGCTTAGCTCGGAAGTGATGAAGCGCTCTAACGAATCACTTTCATTCTCGAAAATGACATTGCCGCATCAGCTGATGAGATTGGTACTTTTAGAACAAGTGTATCGGGCTTTTCGGATTAATCGTGGTGAACCGTATCACAAGTAAAAAGGAGCCAGCTGTAGATGTGGTGTAACGATTAGGATAATTCGATATATGGCAGAATACTTTTTATTAAAATTTCTACAATATGATAGTTATCCATTAGATCATTACTATTAAGAAGACCATCGGAGAAAAATCCCCTGATGGTCTTTTTAACGCTTCATAATAATTGGACGAATTACGGTTTAGATTGTAGTGAGATAAGTAAAATACAATCATATGCTTCCAAACAGAGAAAATGGTAAAATTAGTTTCCTTGAATAAGTATGTTTCTATTTATAAAAAATTATGCTGTAATATTGATAGAACAATATTTCATTTTGTTCTAAGTAGTTAAAGAAGTGGGGAATTGAGGTTGAAAAAGTTTAAGAAGTTTTATTTAGAGATTACTAGTGTATGTAATCTTGCATGTAGCTTTTGTCCGCCAACAGAACGACAGAAGCAATTTCTTTCTGTGGAGGATTTTTCTAAGAGATTAGACCAAATTAAACCTCACACGGACTACATTTATTTACATGTAAAAGGTGAGCCGTTGCTCCATCCTAAAATAGATCAATTGTTAGACTTAAGTCATGAAAAAGGGTTTAAGGTTAATATTACAACCAACGGAACGTTAATTAATAAAAAGAGGCATAAATTATTAAATAAACCTGCACTAAGACAGATGAATTTTTCACTTCATAGTTTTGATGGTCATCCAGGATCTGAAGATAAAGAAGGGTATGTAAGAAGCATACTTTCCTTTATTAAAGAAGCAACGAGTCAATCGGAATTAATTGTTTCGCTGAGACTATGGAATCTTACGCAAGACAATAAGACAAATCTTGAAATACAGCGAAACAGAAATTTATTAGAAATTATTGAGAAAGAATTTGATTTACCATATAAAATTGAAGAGAAGATTACACCGGGAAGTGGCGTGAAGATTGCGGATCGCATCTTTATTAACCAAGATTACGAATTTCAGTGGCCGGCATTGCATGAAGAAGAGGACGATGGGAAAGGCTTCTGTCATGGTCTTCGAAATCAAGCAGGTATTTTAGCAAACGGGACTGTTATCCCTTGTTGTTTAGATGGTGAGGGAATTATCAACCTTGGGAATATTAATGATGCTTCATTTTCTGATATTATCGAAAGGGATAGAGCCCAAAATCTTGTAGATGGATTTTCACGAAGAGTGGCAGTAGAGGAACTATGTAGAAAATGTGGATATCGTAAGAGGTTTGGAAAATAGAGAGATAATAAAAAAATGAGCAAGTACGAAATAAAGTACCTTGCTCATTTTTTATATAATAATCAATACTTATTACATTTAAAGAGTAAATAAAGCTTAATATACTTTATCACCATTAAAGATTGAGTTTTTCACGACAACATAATCTACAGTACGAATTGCATCTAATTTCGTTCCACCAGCATAAGAAATAGAGGACTGAAGATCTTGTTCCATTTCGATCAATGTATCTTCTAAAGATCCTTTGTGCTCGACAAACATCTTTTTGCCTTCTACGTTTTTCTTTTCACCTTTTTGGAATTCTGAAGCTGAACCAAAGTATTCTTTGTAGAGTTTCCCATCTTTTTCAATTGTTTCCCCTGGAGATTCTTCATGTCCGGCAAACAATGAACCAATCATAACCATAGTTGCGCCAAATTTAATGGATTTAGCTACATCACCGTGAGTACGAATACCGCCGTCAGCAATAATTGGTTTACTTGCAGCTTTTGCACACCAACGAAGTGCAGCTAATTGCCAGCCGCCAGTTCCAAAGCCTGTTTTAATTTTTGTGATACATACTTTACCAGGTCCGATACCTACTTTTGTTGCATCAGCACCAGCATTTTCTAACTCTCTTACTGCTTCTGGAGTTCCTACATTTCCTGCGATAACAAAGCTCTCAGGTAAATGTGTTTTAATGTGTTGAATCATTTTTATCACCGCATTGGAATGCCCATGTGCGATATCTATCGTAATATATTCAGGAGAAAGCTGTTCAGCAGCTAATTGTTGTACAAATTCATATTCTTCTTCTTTCACACCAACACTAATAGATGCGATTAAGCCACGAGAGTGCATATCTTTAATGAAAGAGATACGCTTTTCTGGCTCAAAACGATGCATTATATAGAAATATTTATTTTCCGCTAAATATACAGCAATTTTTTCATCTATAATTGTTTGCATATTTGCAGGTACGACAGGTAATTTAAATGTATGTTTTCCTAAAGTTACACTTGTATCACATTCAGAACGGCTATTTACTATACATTTTGCCGGAATTAATTGAATATCTTCATAGTCGAATACTTTTTCCATGAATTACACCCCTAAATACGAATATTTTATTTTCAATTTAAAAAAATGTTCGTCCAAAAGATAATGTACATCATTTTTTTCGTTAAGTCAAAGCTTTTAGTTGATATTTAGAAAATATAGGGATGGAATTCAAAGGAATAATGAGTAATACCGAATTAAATAGTTTGTATATATCTATATTGTTCGGTTTTTTTTGAAAAGTATATTGTAAAAATTTAATCGATAATAGTGAAATAATATTTCGGAATATCATAGTAAAATAACAGAGAAGCAGGGTGCTAAAATACCCTGCTTCTTTGTTATTTATTGTCTTCAAGAAATTGATACTTCTTTTTCAATTCTTTTAAATCATTTACCAATTGCTCTCCAATTGTAGGAGCAAGATCTTCGTATATAGGAGATAATGCTTTCTCCCACTCTTTTTTTTGTGAAGCGGTCAATTCGTGAATTTGAATCGGTGAACTTTGTTTAATAAGCTCAAGTTGTTCTTCATTCATTCGGATGGACTGACGATTGTTCCATTCAGTCGTTTCTTTCATTGCTTCAAGTAATATTTGCTTCGTTTTTTCCGTTTGTTGATTCCATGTTTTTTGATCCATCATTACAGCATAGCCTAAATACCCATGATTACTAATTGTCAAATAGTTTTGAACGTTATAAAATTTTTTAGAGTATATATTTGAAATAGTATTTTCTTCACCATCAACTTTCCCTGTTTCAATTAATTTATATGTGGAATTAAATGAATCTTGATGTGCATGAACTTTTAATAAATCAAATTGAGATTGAATAACATCACTTTGCATAATGCGAAAGGATTGTCCTTTTATATCTGCAGGTGTATAAATAGGCCCCTTATTTGAAGTGATTTGCTTAAAGCCATTTGACCAATGGACAAGCCCTTTAATGTTGTCTTTTTGTAAGGACTGAAGTAATTGTTCTCCAATTTTTCCGTTCAAGCCTTCTTGAATAGCTTCATAATTTGGAAAAGCAAATGGAAGGTCTAATACACCCCATTCGTGAGATAGCATTCCGAGCTTTGAGGTAGAGGGAGCAATAAAATGAACTTGCCCAGCTTTTAAAGCACGGATTTCTTCTATATCAGAATAGAGGCTCCCGTTTGGAAAAATTTCTATTTTTATAGTTCCGTTTGATTTCTCATTAACAAGCTCAGCAAATTTACTAGCAGCAAGCCCTTTAGGTGTATTTTCTGCTACAACATGACTAAATTTGAAAACAATTTGTTTTTTCAAGCCTGCTTGGTCATCGTCATAAGCAAGCTCACCTTGAGAAAAAAGACTTTGAAAACCTATAAATAAAGCACTAGTAATTAAAACAATAAAAAGGAGTATAAAAGCAACTATTTTTTTCATTTTAAACCTCCTCTTGGGTTGTTAATGTAAGCATACCGAGAAGATTTTTATTCGTAAAGATGCTTTTAGGGGAAAGGGGAACAAACAGTGAAACAATTGCCCATCCGCTGGAAAATTACGATTTTATCCTATGCGGTAGTTATTTTTTCATTACTGATAGGTGGAATTGTTATCATTGCAAATATTCAACAAAAAGAAGAAAAAGAAGTAAGAATTAGATCTATGAATACAGCTCGGACGGTAGCAGAACTGTCAGATGTAAAGAAATCACTTCAAGAAAAAACGGGATGGTTTACATTGAATCCTGTTATTGAAAATATTCGGGTGATTAATGAAACAGACTATATTGTAGTAATGAATATGGAGCGAATTCGATATTCTCACCCTGTGAAAGAAATGATTGGAAGGCCGTCAAAAGGGACGGATGAAGAACCGGCATTTGCGGAACATATTTACTTTTCAAAAGCAAAAGGAGAGATAGGTACTGTAATTCGTGCCTTTATGCCTATTAAAGATCAAAACTTAAATCAAATTGGTGTTGTTGTTGTTGGAAATAAAGTCCCGAATTTTTGGGAGATTATGCTGGGGCTAGCAGAAGAGATTTCTTTTATTGTTATATTAACTTTAATATTCGGATTAATAGGTTCATTAATGCTTGCCAACCATATTAAAAAACAGATGTTTCAGTTAGAGCCATATGAAATTAAAAGGATGTTAGAAGAAAGGACAGCAACCTTTCATTCGATTAATGAGGGTGTGATTGCAATTGATAACCAAGAAGTTATTACAATTTTTAATGAGAAAGCAAAGCAGGTTTTTCATGTAGAAGGAAATGTTGTAGGAAAGCCTATTCGTACAGTATTAAAGGATACAAGACTTCCAGAAATCGTGGAGAGGAATCAGCCAGTATACAATGAAGAGATAAAAGTAAGTGGAAAGGTAATTTTAAGTAATCGTATACCAATCAAGAAAGATAATGAATTAATTGGAGCTGTGGCAATCTTTCAAGATCGTACAGAGGTTACAAAGCTCGCAGAGGAATTAACAGGAGTGAAAACATTTGTAGAGGCACTTCGAGTACAAAGCCACGAGCATATGAACAAACTTCATACAATAGCAGGTTTAATTCAATTAGGTAAAGCTGATAAAGCATTACAACTTGCTTTCCATACTTCAGAAGAGCAGGGGAGTGTAACAAACTTTTTAAATGAGACGATTAAAAATGATGCTATTGCAGGTCTCCTCTTGAGCAAAGTAAGCCGGGGCAAGGAATTAGGGATACAAGTTATAATTGACCAAAATAGTTATTTAGAAGCATTTCCTTATCAACTGGATCAACATGATTTCGTTGTATTACTAGGTAACTTAATCGAAAATGCGTTTGGATCATTTGAGCAAACTGAGGTAGAGAATAAAAGAATTGATATTAGTATTGAGCAGTCAGAAGATGTATGTGCAATATTGATTGAGGATAATGGATGCGGCATAAAAGAGGAGCATTTACCAAGAGTGTATGAGAAAGGATTTACTGTGAATAAAATGAGTGGGACAGGTTATGGACTTTTTCTAGTAAAGCAAATTGTTGAAAAGGGGAGAGGGAAAATTAGTGTTTCATCTTTTCAAGGTGAAGGAACTTCTTTTATCATTACTTTTCCAATGGAGATGGAGGCGGAATTGTATGAAATATAAAGAGGAAATCAAAGTACTATTGGTTGAGGACGATCCGATGGTTCAAGAAGTAAATAAAGAGTTCATTAGAAGTGTAAAGGGATTTCAAGTAGTAGCCGTCGCTAACAATGGCGAGGAGGGGATTAACCTTGTCCAAAAAATGAATCCAGATCTCGTTATTTTAGATATTTTTATGCCGAAAAAGGACGGTATTAAGGTATTACAGGAATTTAGAAAACAAGAGTTAGAAGCAGATGTAATCGTTGTTTCTGCTGCAAAAGATAGGGAAACAATTAAACTCATGCTTCAAAACGGAGTGATGGATTATATTATTAAGCCATTTAAGTTATACCGAATTCAGCAAGCTTTAGAAAAATATCGACAATATAGAATGAGTCTGAAGGAATCCGGAGCGATTTCACAGGAACAGCTTGATTTATTATTATATTCTGGGCGTTCTAAAAAAACAGCAAACAATTTGCCAAAGGGATTAAATGAATTTACATTGAATGAAATTGAAGAGTATGTAAAAAAACAAGATGAACCTCGTTCTGCAGAAGAGGTAGCCAGTGCAATTGGGATAGCCAGAGTTACCGCGCGGCGATACTTAGATTATTTAGAAAAAAAGGGGTTGATTCATTTAGCAGTTCAATATGGAGGGGTTGGAAGACCAATTAATCGCTATGTGTATCGTGAAGTAAAAAAGTAAGACCAAAATGACCAAAATATTCGTTATGACCATAAACTTCTCACTTTCAATTGAAAACGCTATCATTATGTGAAACATAGGGGTAGTAAAGTTTTCAAAGATGAAACAGTGGGAGGAGAAGTGAAGGTGAAACGACTGTTCAAAAATTTAACTTTTCAAGTATTAACGGCTATTGTACTCGGTGTATTAGTTGGGCTTATGTGGCCAAATGTTGGGAAGGAAATGAAGCCGATAGGCGATACGTTTATTAATGCTGTAAAAATGGTAATTGCACCAATTATTTTCTTAACAATTGTACTTGGTATTGCCAAAATGGGAGATATGAAGAAGGTTGGTAAGGTCGGCGGAAAGGCTTTTATTTATTTTGAGGTTGTGACAACATTTGCACTTATTGTTGGATTGATCGTTGTAAATGTTATGAAGCCGGGTTCAGGTCTTAACTTTAATGAACTTGCAAAAGGAGACGTATCTAAATATACACAAGGCGGAGGACAGGGTATTAATTGGATTGATTTTGTTACTCATATTGTTCCTTCTAATATGGTTGATGCGTTTGCAAAGGGTGATATTTTACAAGTATTATTCTTTTCTATTTTATTTGGGGTTGGGCTAGCTGCTCTTGGAGAAAAAGGAGACTCGGTGATTGATTTCTTAGACAAACTTTCACACGTATTCTTTAAAATTATTGGTTATGTAATGAAGGCAGCGCCGCTTGGGGCATTTGGTGCTATGGCATATACAATCGGTCATTTTGGGCTTGCTTCACTTATACCACTTGGAAAATTGATGATGTCAGTATATATAACGATGTTCCTATTCGTATTTGTTGTCTTAAATATTATTTGTAAGATATATGGGTTTAGCTTATGGAATTATTTGAAGTTTATTCGAGATGAAATACTAATCGTATTAGGAACAAGTTCTTCGGAATCCGTACTTCCGAGAATGATGAATAAGATGGAGCGATATGGCTGTTCAAAATCTGTTGTTGGCCTTGTTATTCCGACGGGCTATTCTTTTAACCTTGATGGTACATCCATTTATTTATCCATGGCAGTTGTCTTTTTAGCACAAGTATTTGGTGTCGATTTAACAATCGGACAGCAAATTACTATTATTTTAGTACTTATGTTAACGTCTAAAGGAGCTGCTGGTGTAACAGGAAGCGGATTTATCGTGTTAGCTTCTACATTAGCGGCACTAAAGGTTATTCCTTTAGAAGGATTAGCATTACTTCTTGGTGTCGATCGTTTTATGAGTGAGGGAAGAGCAATTGTAAACTTAATTGGAAATGGAATTGCTACAATCGTTGTTGCAAAGAGTGAAAATGAATTTGATGAAATGAGGCATGCAGAGGCAATCTCTAATATGAAAGTATTAAATGAGAGAACAGAAGCCGTATAAAGTGAAATTTTAATCAGTGGGGGTTTCTTCATCCCCCACTGATTATTAGTTGAACCAATCGGGCTTTTTCGGGCAGTAAGAAATAGAAAAGCAGACTTTATCCTAAGTCTGCTTTTTCAATTTGTGGGAACCCCTTTTTCACAGGTTATTTTTACTAGGAAATAATAGAATATGTTATAATTTAGTAGGATTTTTTAGAATTACAAGAAGATTAGTGTTTATTTTATTAAGTGAATAATGTTAGAGTTGAACAGATTAGGGAGAAGGTTGTGACTTTTCGGGATAACCTTCATTTTTGGTTTGAATCATTATAAGGTAATGGAGGTTATAAATGTGAATCGTTTGGTTTATATGGATTGGTTACGAGTATTAGCAACAATTGCAGTTGTTACAATTCACGTTGCTGCTGGTTCCGTATCCACTTTGGATCCAAATAAGCTTTCCAATTGGATGGCTGGTAACTTTTACGAATCGTTATCACGTGCTAGCGTTCCTATTTTCGTTATGATTAGCGGTGCTTTATTATTACGAGGGAACAAGGAAAGTTCAATTTTCGAATTCTTACAGAAACGAGCAAGTAAGGTAATTATTCCATTTGTAGGTTGGAGTTCCTTATTTTATCTGTATGGTGCTTATATGGGGTATTTCCCTGCTTCTTTAAAACAAGGGATAAAGTACTTCTTAACAAATCAAATTGGTGGTCACTTATGGTTCCTATATATGATTGTGGGAATTTATTTAATCGCACCGTTATTAAAGGTATTTGTTAAAAACGCTAAAAAAAGTTATATACAATATTTTTTAATTTTATGGTTGTATGCGTCAGTTATTTTAAATTTGATGCAGTACTATTACCCTATTAATTTCAATATAGAGCTATATTTTGTCACAAATTATGTGGGTTATTTTCTACTTGGTTATTATTTATCTCATTACGAAATTACGAAGAAATGGAGAAATATCTCTTATATTGGAGGCTGTTTAGGGTTTATTGGTACATTCTTCATTACTTATTACTATACAGTACAAGCAAATGGACAGTTGGACCAGTTTTGGTATGGATATTTTGCGCCAAATGTTTTACTTATGGCAATTGGATTATTTGTATTCTTCCGATATGCTTTTCAAAATTCAGAAGGAAAGCTGCCATTTCTGTTACGTGGTATAAATCAAGCAAGTCTTGGGATTTATATTCTTCACTTTTTCCTATTAAATAATTTTTTATATAAAGTTTTCCCTAAAGTAAATGAACATGCACATGCAATATTAGCAATACCTATTAATGTAATGATTACGATTGGTCTTAGTATGTTAATAACGTTAGTATTACAACGAATTCCAGTGGTGAAAAAACTAGTTCCGTAATGATATCTCCTTTGTAAGCTTTATATGAGTATCGTTGCTAAATTAGCAGGCTTAATAGTAAGTCTGCTTTTTGTTTTTTTATCAAATGATGAACATAGACTTCGATTCGGGCAATGATTTCAATATAATGAAATGTAGGCAATGGCGCATAGGATTTATATTATGGATAAATATATAAATAAATTAAAATACATAACAAAATGAGGTTAGTATATGAGCGAAAAAAGTTTTAAAGAGTATGCATTGAGTAAGGAAATTGTAAGGGCACTTACTAGTTTAAAATATGAACAGCCAACAGAAGTACAAGGAAAAGTAATTCCAGTTGCACTAGAAAAGAAAGATCTTGTCGTGAAATCACAAACGGGAAGTGGGAAAACGGCTTCCTTTGGTATCCCGCTTTGCGAAATGGTCGAATGGGAAGAAAATAAGCCACAAGCCTTAATTCTTACGCCAACGAGGGAACTTGCTGTGCAGGTAAAAGAAGATATTACGAATATAGGAAGATTTAAACGGATTAAAGCGACTGCCGTTTACGGAAAATCACCATTTGCACGACAAAAATTAGAATTAAAGCAAAAGACACATATTGTAGTTGGAACCCCTGGGCGTGTGTTAGATCATATTGAAAAAGGAACTTTTTCTTTAGAGCGTCTGAAATATTTGGTGATTGATGAGGCAGATGAAATGTTAAATATGGGATTCATCGATCAAGTAGAAGCAATTATTGATGAATTACCTACAGATCGAATGACAATGCTATTTTCTGCGACACTACCAGAAGACGTTGAAAATTTATCTCATACATATATGAAATCACCGACCCATATCGAGATTAAAGCTTCTGGGATTACGACAGATAAAATTGAACATATCCTGTTAGAAGTGAGAGAAGAAGAGAAATTTTCACTTCTTCAAGATATAACAACTCTTGAAAATCCAGATAGCTGTATCATCTTCTGTCGCACACAAGAAAATGTAGACCATGTGTTCAGACAGTTAAAACGTTCTGGCTATCCTTGTGATAAAATTCATGGTGGTATGATACAAGAAGATCGTTTTGCAGTAATGAATGACTTTAAAAGAGGAAAATTTCGTTATTTAGTCGCTACAGATGTAGCAGCGCGAGGAATTGATATTGAAAATATTACCCATGTCATTAACTATGACATTCCATTAGAAAAAGAAAGTTATGTACACCGGACAGGAAGAACAGGGCGCGCTGGTAATAGCGGAAAAGCGATTACATTCGTAACGCCGTATGAAGAGAGATTCTTGGTAGAAATTGAAGAGTATATCGGTTTTGAAATTCAAAAAATAGAAGCTCCATCAAAAGAGGAGCTTGCAAAGGGAAAGGTAGCCTTTGAAGATAAAATAAATGCGAAACCAATTATGAAAAAAGAGAAAAGTGCAGGGTTAAATAAAGATATTATGAAGCTGTACTTTAACGGTGGGAAGAAAAAGAAGATTCGAGCGGTAGATTTCGTTGGTACAATTGCTAAAATCCCAGGTGTCACAGCGGATGATATAGGAATTATTACGATACAAGATAATGTTTCTTATGTTGATATATTAAACGGAAAAGGCCCGCTTGTTTTAAAAGTAATGAAAAACACAACGATAAAAGGTAAGCAGTTAAAGGTTCACGAGGCTATTAAGTAAAAGTAACTACCCACTCTCACAGGTGGGTAGTTTTTTTTATAAAAAATAAGGAAATTATGTAAGGATAAACTTGTTGTATTCGTATATATAAGTGAAGGGGGAGAAGATATGAATGATAGGGAATTAGTAGATGAAATAAAAAAACAAAATACGGAAGCATTGGATCAATTGATTCTTCAATATAGTAAATTGATTTATGGAGTAATCGGAAGTGTACTTGGAGAGAACCATGAAAGAGCAGAAATTGAAGAGTGCTATAACGATGTTCTTCTCATACTTTGGTATAAAATAGACAGTTTTCAAATAGAAAAAGGACAACTTAAAAACTGGATTATTTCTATTGCGAAGTTTAAGGCACTAGATTATAAAAGAAGGTTGAAGAGAAAAAGAATTGAACAAACAATAGAACAACTTATTTTACAAGATGATGAAGATGTAGAAAAAGGATTGCTCAAAGAAGAGGAAAAAGAATTCGTTTTGAAAGCAGTTCGTCAGTTAGATGGTGTAGATCATAGTATCTTTTATCGAAGGTATATTGTGGATGAAAGCATAGAGGATATTTCAAGGAGACTACATATGAGTACCGGTTCAGTTTATACCAGATTATCAAGGGGAAAGGAGAAATTAAAAAGGATAATGGAGGGATATTATGAATTGTGAAAGCTATAATATAGATCAAATTGTTTTCGAGCAGTGGGATGAACAAGAAATATCTCGATTTGAAGCAATAGGGGAGCGCCTTGTTGGAAGCTTGGAGAAGAAGAAAAAAGATATCAGAAAACGAATTGCTAGAGAAAATTTTCAGGAGATAGAAGTAAAGGCAAATAATGAGTTAAAAGAAAATGAATTTATTGAATTACAATTCCAAGCAAGAGCTACAGGTGGCTACTATTTGGGTGCAATTATGTGTTCAGCAGACTATGCCGTAATGCCATTAGCGCTTATGGATGTAGGAAATCGATTTGTGGTTTTTGGAACAAGACATAAAGTTATGATTTATGAAGTAAAGGAACTTTATCAAATTCAAAGAGCATACATTATAGAATACGATGATATTTTTAAATATTATTACAAAATAAAAAAGAACGATACGATATTATGTTTTAAAGCTAAGAAAGATAAGTATGGGCAGCTAAGAGAATGCTCAAACTGGATGTTATATGGGTATTTGCAAGGGAGAATTAACATGATTATTAATAGTTCAGATAGAGATATCATAGCTAAGTATCTTGATAGAGAGATTAATTCGAAAAGAGGTCATTAAAAAGGAAAAAGTACATTCTTTTGGTGTAAGATGTACTTTTTTGATCAATAGGGATATGAAAAAGTTATTTGGTATTTATTTTGAATTTTCCATTCGCATATCATATGAAGTTGCCCATCTTTTAATTTTGCTTGAAGTGAACCACCCATTTTCAGCATAAGTGTTTTTGCAATAGCTAATCCAAGCCCTGTTCCTTTACCGGATCGATGATGATTAGTTGTATAAAAGCGGTCAAACAGGAAAGGAATGTCCTTTTCACTTACATTTTTAGCATCGTTACTAATGATAAATAGTATAGATGCTTTTTGCTTTTGTAGAGTAATGGATATATTACCACTTGCATGATTAAGGGTGTTATGGATTAGATTTTCCATGACACGCTTAACGGCAGATTCATCAGCAATGATTTGAATGTCTTCGTTTTGTATATGAATACTTGGTTCCATTTTCTTTTCACTAAATTGATCATAAAAAATGACTAAGGTTTCCCATGCTAAGTGATTTATTTTTACCATATGAAGGTTTAATTGATAATCAACAGAATCAATAACGGACAGTTCAAAGAAGTCATTTACTAAGGTTTGTAAACGTGGTGATTTATTTTTAATAATCTTCAAATAGTGTTCTTTTTTATATGTTGTTAGTTCACTTGAATCTAATAACTGAATATATCCTATGATAGAGCATACTGGAGTGAACACCAATAGATTTAGCAATTGTTTTTCCACCTTCAGTCCCCTCTAAATATCGTCTCACCGCTCGTATTTTTTCTTTCGAAGAAAATTTAGCCATAAAAAGTGCACCTCCAATTGTTAGACTGTGTCTAACAATTGGGGTGCACTTCAGAAGTAGGTGGCTTTATTCATGGTTAAGATTCTTTCAAATCGTCAACTAATTTTTCTGCTAAACGTCTATACATATTGCTCATTGTTACAAATGAAGTTAGCAATAAGAGTTTTTCTAATTCTTTATCCTCAAATGAAGCAGCAGCTTTTACCTCAGCCACCCGATTATCTACATCCCTTTTAAAGTTCTCAACATTTGTTTCTGTAAGTTCAAGATAATCTTTGTAGAGGGTGTCCAGTTCGAAAGTATCCTCGTTTATGAGTCTTTCATTGAGAGTCGCTAAAGAACTTTTAATATCATTAATCGAGAGGGCACCCTTTAATTGATAAATTAAACTAATTAAAATCATATGCTCTTTTGAGTATTTTTTATTTTTTATGGGGATGAATAATTTTCCCTTTGCATAGTTATTGATCATCGTTTTTGTAAGTACTTTTTCATCTTCTGTTCTTGTTGTATCACCGTAGTTATTTTCAAATAGTTGAACAACTTGATCTACATATAAATCCACATTAGGGATATCTTCAAGCCTAATGTTTTTTTCTAAATGTAATGTTTCGAGTAAGTTCTTTATGTTTTCCATATAAACCCTCACCTTTGTAGGAATAATGTACACTTTATCTTTAAATATGGTATTACGAAACAAATAAATTGTAAATGTTGACCTCTATAGGGATTGTGTATATAATTACATGTAGTTATAAAAACTACATGTAATTATATAAGGGGTTGTTAATGTGAATACTTATGTGAGAGAACCGGTTAATGCGTTTACCCATCTAGGAGGCGCCATTTTATCATTTATTGCTTTGCTAGCTATGCTTGTGAAAGTTTCTGTGAAAATGCCATCTATTTCTACAATTTCAGCGGTTATTCTATTTGGAGTAGGGATGATGATTCTTTATGCAGCTTCGGCTGTGTATCACAGTGTTGTAGCAAGCGAACGTGTTATTTATTTCTTTAGAAAACTGGATCATTCTATGATTTTCATTTTAATTGCAGGTA
Organism: Bacillus sp. 105MF; assembly: GCF_000374885.1. Taxonomy (NCBI): domain Bacteria; kingdom Bacillati; phylum Bacillota; class Bacilli; order Caryophanales; family Bacillaceae; genus Bacillus; species Bacillus sp. 105MF. The sequence goes on from NZ_KB895568.1 coordinate 51,600, forward strand.
CATATGCACCTTTTTGCTTAATTACATTACAGGCTGCAAATGGTTTACTATTATTTGTGCTAGTTTATGCTACAGCTATATGTGGTATTGTTTTTAAAATGTTTTGGTTTAACTGTCCGAGATGGTTATCAACAGCAATCTACCTTATGATGGGATGGTTAATTGTTTTATTCTTTGCACCGCTATCAGAAAATCTAAGCATAGAGGGTATTTTGTTTTTAGTACTTGGTGGTGTTTTTTATACGATTGGTGGATTTATTTACGGAGCAAAACCAAAATGGCTAGAATTTAAATATATGGGGCATCATGAAGTTTTCCATATTTTTGTGTTGTTAGGTAGTCTGGCCCACTTTGTATGTGTATATTGTTATGTGATTTAATAAGTTCTATGTAAGGGTTACATATCACGAGGTATGTGGCCTTTTTAATGGGAATAATTTAAAGTGAAAATTTAATCTCACTATATTATAGATAGGAAGAGTGAGGGGGACGGCAAAATTAGAATCAACCTAAGATAGAGCGATTCTAATTTTGCCCAATTACGTGCATGTTCATTAAAGGATTTGATTAGGAATATATCCTTGATGAACTCGAACAAGTTGTTTATGATATACTTTATTACCTTCTTGTCCTGTAGATGAAGATGAGCTACGTCCGAAGCAATTTGTAATAATATTGGAATGATCGAAGTGAGTGATACGAATTTCATAAAGACTAATTTTGTCATCTAAGTTCGCATACAGAACTACTAATTTTTCACTATCAAGATAGTAGGGGAAATTTGCTTCTTCCTTTTCTCCAACTAGGATTGGTAGTTGTATAGGATTAGAATGGTTGGACCAATCCCATATCTCTACATTAATATAACGTGCATAATTTCTATCTAAGTTTACAATGTTTGCTACGACAGAAGCTGTTTGTGGTTCACGTGTTAATACACCTGTGGAGTGAACGACTTGTTTAGGCATATAATCTCACCTTTCATAAAACATAAATTTTAATTTACGATATTTTATGATAGAAGTGCTAGTTTGGTATATGGAAAATGCTTGCTTCTACTTGTTTCTAAAAGAAATGGGTAGGGAATAATATAGATTTTGAATTTTATTCCAGAATTTTCGGCGTTTATTTTTAGATATAATGCTGTTATGATGATGTTATCGTTTTCAGATTGTGTTATATGAGATTGACTTTATCTACTGTTGGAAAGAAATATACTATTTTGAAAACGCTTTAATGATATGGTACAGTGATTGCATTCTTTGGATTTCTTTTTGTTTTGAGGTAGGAAGTCTGACTTATTTTGAATAAAAAGTGCTAGTACGCATGAAATAATAATTGTTTCTTGTGTATGCAATTTGAAATGGGTAGGACAATATCACTAGTATAATTTTATGTTACGAGGAGGTTAAGGTGTGAAAAAATATGATTTTCACACGAACATATATGGGTTACGTTGGGTTATTGCTTTCAGGCGCAGCTTTGTTTTTAAACAGTCTTGTCATATTAGGAAAAGCAGAGGAAAAAAGCGCAGGTGTTTTTAATTTATTTGTAGGGGTGCTGCAAATTGTCATTCCGTTTTACCTTATTATGATTTCTGATCAAAGTAATTGGACTGTATATTCATATGCAGCCACTTTTTTATTTGGTTTAACGTATTTGTATGTGGGTATCACCTTTATTACGGGAGTGAGTGGCAATGGGCTAGGATGGTTTTGCCTCTGGGTGGCTCTTGTTGCACTATTTTATATGGTTGTGTCATTCGTTCAATTCCAAGATATTGTTAATGCACTGACTTGGTTTATGTGGGCGCTTCTTTGGTATTTATTCTTTGTGTTAAATGTACAAAAAAAGAATATAAACCAATACCTTGGTAGGATCGCATTTGTACAATCATGGGTAACGCTCACGTTGCCATCGCTTCTTTATTTTATGGGGATATGGGGAACACCAGTAGTTTATCAGGCATGGATTTATGTATCGGTAGTTTCTATTTTATATTTCTGTTATTGCATTTTAAAATATCGAGTACGTTAATAGTAGTAAGATGAGGGAAAGAGAATCTGGCTGGATTCTCTTTTTTATGTGGAAATAAATTCAAGTATAATGAAGTTACAAATACTTATTCAGTCATCATAGAACATTAAAGTAACTAAGGGAATGATACATATGACGAAAATATTAGTGTTAGGCGGAACAAGATTTTTCGGAAAACGATTAGTTGAAAGCCTCCTGCAAGCTGGGCACGATGTAACAATTGCAACGCGGGGACTTAAGACAGACTCGTTTGGTAGTGCTGTTAAAAGAGTCGTTGTAGATCGAGAAGATGAAGGGATGCTAAAGGAAATGTTAGCGGGTGCAAGTTATGACGTTGTGTATGATAACCTATGCTATAGTCCGAATGCAGCGAAGATTATATGCAAAGTACTTCATAGTAAGGTGAAGAAATATATTGTTACATCCTCAATGGCTGTATATGAGTCGGCACTATCTTTAAAAGAAGATGATTTCAATCTGTATCAGTATCCAATTGTTTATGGAGATAGGCAAGGTTTTTCTTATAGTGAAGGAAAAAGATTAGCAGAGGCCGTTTTGTTTAAACATGCAACATTTCCTGTAATTGCAGTGCGCTTTCCAGTTGTTATTGGTGAAAATGATTATACAAAGCGATTGCAGTTTTATGTTGAAAATATCGTGAAGAGAAAGCCTTTTGTAGTAGAAGATATAGAAGGCAAAATGTCTTTTATCCATGAAAAAGAAGCAGGTGGTTTTCTAGCATATCTTAGTACGATGAATATAGATGGTCCAATTAATGCATGTAGTAATGGTGTGATTTCTATGCGAGAAATTATTGATTTTATAGAAGAAAATACAGGCATAAAAGCTTGTATTGAAGCGGAAGGAAAAAATATAGCTCCGTATAATGGCATGACAAGTTGTACGATGAATAATACAAGAGCGAAAGAGTTAGGATTTCAGTTTAGAAAGTTAGAAACTGATGTGAATCATATATTGAAACACTATATTGAAGTAATATAATGATTATTCATAAATCCCCGGGTGGCAATGCGGGGGATTTTGGAGGATTTCAACGATACTAGTTTACATTATCAAATTTACCTTATACGCATGATTAATATTCTTGTGATTTAATCGCTTGTAAATATTTTACATTTACTTGATCCCAGTTAACAGTATGCCACTAATTTGTAATAAATTCTGGACGGTGGTTTTGATACTGCAAATAATAAGCATGTTCCCATACATCAATTACGAGCAATGGGATTTTTCCTTCTTGCAAGGGTGTATCTTGATTTGGTTTGTTACTACACTCTTTTTTGCTTATACTGTAAAGTAATAGTGTCTTGTTAAAGTAGAAGGAGATTGTTTATGGATAAAATGAAAGAATTAATAGATGAAGCAAGGAAGTTTATTACAATTTGTTATCAAGAGCTTGCTAGAGAGCAGCAAATAGAAGAGCGTCTCAGCCAAATTGTGTTGGAAATAGAGCGGACAGGAACATATGAACACACCTTTGAGGAACTTGTTCATGGTGCACGTATGGCTTGGAGAAATAGTAACCGATGTATTGGAAGATTATTTTGGAATAAAATGCATATATTAGATGCTCGTGAAGTGAATGATGAGGAAGGGGTATATAATGCACTTATTCATCATATTCGATATGCAACGAATAACGGAAAAATTAAACCGACAATTACAATTTTTAAGCAGTATAACGGTGAACAAAATAACATTCGAATTTATAACCATCAGTTGATTCGTTATGCGGGATTTGAAACAGAAATGGAAGTGATAGGTGATTCTCATTCGATTCCATTTACAGCGTTTTGTCAGAAACTTGGCTGGCCTGGAGAAGGTACGCATTTTGATGTATTGCCACTCGTATTTTCTGTTGATGGACGAGAACCTGTATATAGGGAAATTCCGAAAGAAGAGGTAAAAGAGGTTGAGATTGAGCACCCAGAATATCCATTTGTATCCTTAGGTGCAAAATGGTATGGGGTACCAATGATTTCAGATATGCGTCTAGAGATTGGTGGCATTTCTTATACAGCTGCTCCTTTTAATGGTTGGTATATGGAAACAGAAATTGGGGCTCGTAATTTGGCAGATCATGATCGTTATAATTTACTTCCAGCTGTTGCAGAAATAATGAATTTGGATACTTCGAGAAACAGTACATTATGGAAAGATAAGGCGTTAGTTGAATTAAATGTAGCTGTTTTGCATTCTTTCAAAAAGCAAGGAGTAAGTATTGTAGATCATCATACAGCAGCACAGCAGTTTGGACAATTTGAAAAGCAAGAGGCGGCTTGTGGCCGTGTCGTGACGGGAAATTGGGTATGGCTCATTCCACCATTATCGCCAGCTACTACCCACATCTATCATAAACCTTATCCGAATGATATTCTGACTCCAAATTTCTTTCATAAATAAAAACAAAAGCATTGAAATGTAGAATTTCAATGCTTTTTGATTAAGTTTAATCTAGTACTTTTCCTTTCGTTTCCGGTACACACACTAGCATTGTAATTAATCCAATTGGATAGATAATGAAAATAAGTGATAGAGCTCCGAATAAATTACCACCTGTAGCAAGTAAACCGATAATAACAGGGCCAAATTCTGCGAGATACATATCATTCTTCTTGACGATACCTTCACTATTTTTCGATAATAAAACTAATTAAACAAATAAAGGATGAATCACAGATGCTAGATTTAGTGCTTATGATGATTGAACGAGTTGGATTAATTGTTATATTAGGTTTTTTACTTTCGCATATTAAAACATTTAGGCGCCTTCTTCATAAACAAGATGGATATAAAGATAAGCTCATGCTTATTTGTATTTTTTCGTTATTTACAATTATAAGCAATTACACAGGAATTGAAATTGCAGGGAATACCATTATGAATGAAAATTGGCTGCAAGGTGTCTCTTCATCGAGTACGATTGCCAATACACGTATTATGGGAGTTGGAATTAGTGGTTTACTAGGTGGACCGATTGTCGGGATTGGCGTTGGATTTATTGCTGGCATTCATCGTTATATGCTTGGGGGAACAACAGCCCTTAGTTGTGCGATTTCATCTATTTTAGCAGGAATTATTACCGGTTATATTGGCCGTGTTTTTCAAAAGCATAACCGTGTGATTACACCTAAATTCTCAGCTGTTTTAAGTGTTTTTATTGTATCTTTGGAAATGATTATGATCTTATCTATTGTAGAAGATGGATTTGACGTTGTAAAAAAAATCGCAATACCGATGATTCTTGTGAATAGTTTCGGGAGTTTTATTTTATTGTCTATGGTACAAGCTATTTTACGCCAAGAAGAAAATGCCAAGGCTTTACAAACTCATAAAGTACTTCGGATTGCTGATAAGACATTACCTTATTTTCGCCAAGGCTTAACGGAGGAATCTTGTAAGCATGTGGCACAAATTATCCATCGTTTTACAGGGACAGATGCGGTATCTTTAACAGATACAGAAAAAATATTGGCGCACGTTGGATTAGCGTCTGATCACCATATTCCTTCTCATAGTTTAATTACAGGGTTATCAAAAGAAGTATTAAAAACAGGGAAAATAATGAAAGCGAAATCACGAGAGATTATTAATTGTCAACATGAAGAATGTCCTTTGCAGGCAGCAATCGTTATTCCGTTAACTTCGCATGGCAATACAATCGGAACATTAAAGCTTTATTTTAAAAATCCGAACCAATTAAGCCGTGTGGAAGAAGAATTAGCAGAAGGGTTAGCGAAGATTTTCTCAACACAGCTTGAGTTAGGAGAGGCAGAATTACAAAGTAAACTACTTCAAGATGCAGAGATAAAAGCATTACAAGCACAAATTAATCCGCACTTTTTATTCAATGCGATTAATACAGTATCAGCTTTATGCCGTACAGATGTAGAAAAGGCAAGAAAGCTCTTATTGCAACTTAGCGTGTATTTTCGTTGTAATTTACAGGGAGCACGCCAGTTACTTATTCCATTAGAGCAAGAACTGAATCATGTACATGCATATTTATCATTAGAACAAGCAAGGTTCCCAAATAAATATGAGGTGAAAACATATATTGAAGAAGGATTACAGACAATTTTACTCCCACCATTTGTATTGCAATTGTTAGTGGAAAATGCACTTCGTCATGCCTTTCCGAAAAAACAACCAATTTGTCAGGTGGAAATTTATGCACACGCGCAGGGAGATATGGTTCATTTTAAAGTGAAAGATAATGGTCAGGGAATTGAACAAGGGCGCTTAGAGCAATTAGGAAAGGCAGTCGTTCCATCGAAAAAAGGAACAGGAACGGCGCTATATAATATTAATCAACGGTTAATAGGACTGTTTGGGAAAGATACAACACTTCATATCGAGAGTGAATTAGAAAAAGGGACAGAAATTTTATTTATAATTCCGATTCAAAACATAGGGGAGGAAGAAAGTGGTGTTAAAGGTATTAGTAGTTGACGATGAGATGTTAGCACGGGATGAATTGAAATATTTATTGCAGCGTACGAAAGAAGTGGATGTAATTGAAGAAGCTGATTGCGTGGAAGATGCATTAGAAAAGCTAATGGGGAATAAGCCGGATCTTGTCTTTTTAGATATTCAGCTTTCAGATGATAATGGATTTGAGATTGCGAATATATTAAAGAAAATGAAGAACCCACCGTCCATTGTTTTTGCAACAGCTTACGATCAATATGCGCTGCAAGCATTTGAGGTGGATGCATTAGATTATATTTTAAAGCCGTTTGATGAAGAGCGAATTGCACAGACACTGAAAAAATATAAGAAACGAAAGCAAACTGAAACAGAGAAAAACCAAGATGTAAGAGCTAAAGATGTAGCTGCGGAGATGCATAAGCTTGCATTGCCAATAGAAGAATCCATTGTGCTCGTGAATATTGAAGATATTGTTTATGTGGGACTTGTGGACGGGAAAGTAACTGTAAAGACGATTCGGGAAACATACGTAACCCATGATACGCTTGTTATTTTAGAAAAGAAGCTGCCGCAAACGAGCTTTATGCGCGTTCACCGTAGTTTTCTTGCGAATATCAACCATATTTCGGAAATACAGCCCTGGTTTAACTCTACTTATAATTTAATTATGAAAGAGGGATCTAAGGTACCTGTAAGTCGTACATATGCAAAGGAACTTAAAAAGCTGCTTCGTATTTAAGAAGCAGCTTTTACATTTCATCCCGTTATTTTTGTAACTGATTCCGAATATTTGACGTTCCGATATGTAAACGCTTACTTAAGCGTTTACATCATATACAATGAAGGTACCAAATCGAAAGAGGTGGCCAAAATGAGTACAAAAAAAGTATACAGTTTCTTATCACAAGCATTTGTTTTTTCAGCTATCATGTTGGTTTCTCATATTATTGCAACGCACTTACCAATTCCAATGCCTTCATCAGTAATCGGATTAGTCATTTTGTTTAGTCTATTATGTTTAAAGGTTATTAAGTTGGAGCAGGTTGAATCACTTGGAACGGCGTTAACAGGTATTATTGGATTTCTTTTCGTACCATCTGGTATTTCCGTTATTAACTCTCTTGGGGTAATGGGGCAATACTTTGTACAGATCATAACTGTAATTGTTGTCGCAACAATTATTTTACTAGCAGTAACAGGTTTATTTGCACAATTTATTCTAGGTAAAGATGAAAAAGAAACAACTGATACAAAACAATTAGATGTTGTAAATAAAGGACGCAAACACGGAAAAGTTGCGTAATATATCAGACCATATATGGTTAGGAGGTAATGAACATGGCAAGCACAATGACTCCATACTTCGGAATCGTCGTTTCATTAATCGCATACGGGATCGGAACATTCTTATTTAAACATTCAAAAGGATTCTTCTTATTTACACCACTGTTTGTAGCAATGGTACTTGGTATTGTCTTTTTAAAGGTTGGAAATTTTACATTTGAAGAATATAATACTGGCGGTAAAATGATTAGTTTCTTCTTAGAGCCAGCAACAATTGCCTTTGCAATTCCGTTATACAAACAAGTTGATAAGCTAAAAAAATATTGGTGGCAAATTTTATCCGCTATCGTTGTTGGATCTGTTTGTTCGGTGATTGTCGTGTTCATTGTCGCAAAAGCAATTGGTTTAGATACATCTGTAATGAACTCTATGCTACCACAGGCAGCAACAACAGCAATTGCACTACCAATATCTGAAAGTATCGGTGGTATTCCAGCAATTACATCTTTTGCAGTTATCTTTAACGCAGTTATTGTATACGCACTTGGTGCTTTATTCTTAAAAACATTTAAAGTGAAAAATCCAATTGCGAAAGGATTAGCGCTAGGAACTGCGGGACATGCACTTGGCGTTGCGGTTGGGATTGAAATGGGCGAAGTAGAAGCAGCAATGGCAAGTATTGCAGTAACGGTCGTTGGGGTTGTAACGGTAGTTGTTATTCCGATGTTTATGCCATTTATTGGCTAACAGAATATGTTTTGTGAAAAATATAAAAGCAAGCTATTCGTAGGACAGATTTCTACTGATAGCTTGCTTTTTGTGTTACAGTAGTGGTAAGACCTATTTTATATAAAAATAAATGAGATTTTCCTTAAATCTTCATTAATACTTTGGATAATACGTTCTGAAAAGGACTATTGTATTGTAAAATAGAAAGTAGCTAATGTATCTTGTTCTTAAATCTAGCGAAAGCAAAGAAGATAGGTAGGAGAGTCCATAAGCACTCGATTTGTGGGGGAGATAAAGAAAATCCCACTTATTAAAGTCTCACTTTATAGGACAGGAGAGATCACTCGTCGATTATGCAAATGAAAAGCCTGTTTCAAAGCAAAGGATTCCAAAGATTACTTGTACTGCTCTTGTTGGCTCTTATATTATATGGGCTACAAAGTATGTTTAATTTAATTTTAATTACGTTCATTCTTACGTATTTAATGGATCGATTCCAAAAGTTTATTTCTCGAAAACTCGATCATTTTATGCCGATTAATCGAAAAATTATTATATCGTTATTATATGTGATGTTAGTTGGTGGAATCACTGTTACGTTAGTTAAGTATCTGCCAGTACTAACGGTGCAAATCTCACAATTAATCTACCAGTTTAATGTATTCTTTAAAAATCCACCAGATAATGAAATTATAAAGGCAGCAATTAATGCCATTAACCATATGGAGCTTTCCAAATATATTGGGCAAGGTGTGGACATTCTTTATAAATCCATCGCCAATGTTGGGAAATTTGGGCTGCAATTTTTCCTTTCTCTTATTTTAAGTTTATTCTTCTTACTTGAGAAGGCACGTATTGTCGCTTTTACCGCGAAATTTAAAGAGAGCAGACTTGCCGTTTTTTATAATGAAATTGAATATTTCGGAAAGAAATTCGCACGTTCTTTCGGAAAAGTAATTGAAGCGCAGTTTTTAATTGCTATTGTTAATTGCGTTTTATCTGTTATTGCGCTATGGATTTTAGGATTTCCACAATTGCTTGGTTTAGCGTTAATGATCTTTTTACTCGGCTTAATTCCAGTAGCTGGTGTAATCATTTCGCTCGTTCCGCTTTGTATGATTGCTTATAATATTGGTAGCATTACGTATGTAGTTTATATTTTAATAATTGTTGCTGTTATTCATGCACTTGAAAGTTATGTGTTAAATCCAAAATTCATGTCACAAAAAACGAATTTACCGATTTTTTATACATTTATGGTATTAACTTTCTCTGAACACTTTTTAGGTGTGTGGGGGCTTATTATTGGTATACCAATTTTTGTGTTCCTATTAGATGTGTTAGATGTGACGAGCGATGAGATAGAAAAAGATTCTGCTAAAAAATAGAGTAAAAAAAGCATCGGACGCCGGTGCTTTTTCTTTTATAACTTCTAACTTCTTATGCCATACTGTAAGAAGAATTAAATAATTGGGGTGAAATAAATGGCTATAAATGAAAAGGTAGAAATTGCAACGTTTGCAGGAGGGTGTTTCTGGTGTATGGTTTCACCATTTGAAGAGATGGAAGGTATTATACAGGTTATTTCAGGTTATACGGGTGGGTATAAAGAGAACCCGACTTATAAAGAAGTTTGTTCTGAAACAACAGGGCATTATGAAGCGGTACAAATTACATTCGATGCAAATAAAATGCCATATGAAAAATTATTAGACATTTATTGGAGGCAAATTGATCCAACAGATATTGGAGGTCAATTTCATGATCGTGGACAATCTTATGAAACTGTAATTTTTTATCATAGTGAAGAACAACTTGAACAAGCAGAAGCTTCAAAATTGGCACTTGCTGAGAGCGGTTGGTTTTCGAAACCAATTGCTACAAAAATACTCCCTGCTACTACATTTTATCCAGCTGAAGAGTATCATCAAGGATATCATAAGAAAAATGCATTTCGCTATGAATTATATCGCCAAGGATCAGGACGCGATGCGTTTATTAAAAAGCATTGGCCGAAAGATAATGCGCATTTAAAAGAGCGATTAACAGATATGCAATTTTATGTAACACAAGAAAATGGTACAGAGCCTCCGTTCCAAAACGAATATTGGAATCATAAAGAGGAAGGAATTTACGTAGACATTGTTTCCGGTGAACCACTATTTACTTCTTTAGATAAATTCGATAGTGGATGCGGTTGGCCGAGTTTTACAAAACCAGTGATGTCCGCTAGTGTAAAAGAGAAAATGGACGTTAGTCACAATATGACGCGTACGGAAGTAAGAAGTAAAGAAGGCGATTCTCACCTTGGGCATGTGTTCCCAGATGGGCCAGGTCCGAATGGTCTTCGTTACTGCATTAATTCAGCGGCGCTTCGGTTTATTCCGAAAGAGGAATTGGAGAAAGAAGGTTATGGAGATTTTTTAATCTTGTTCGGAAATAAAAAATAACCTCGCATATTGCGAGGTTATTTCTTTATTCTACTGTTTTCTTTTTAAACTTACTGAGTACCTCATAAACAATTGGAACGATAAGAAGTGTTAATAATGTTGAACTTGTTAACCCACCAATTACCGTTACTCCAAGACCTTTAGAAATTAATCCACTTCCTTCAAATCCTAGTGCAAGCGGGATAAGGGCACCAATTGTTGCGATTGCAGTCATTAGAATTGGGCGTAAGCGTGTTGCGCCAGCTTCTAACAATGCTTCGCGTGTTGATAGCCCCTCGCGCTCCTTATGAATAACACGGTCGATGAGAACAATTGCATTCGTTACAACGATACCGATTAACATAAGGGCACCAATCATTGCCGATACGCTTAACGTTTCACCAGAAATCAATAAGGCAACAAGGGCACCAATGATTGTAAATGGTAACGAGAATAAGATTGCGAGTGGTGCAAGTGCACCGCCGAATGTAACGACAAGAACGAAGTATACAATGGCAATCGCAGCTAACATTGCTAGGCCAAGTTGTTTAAATGATTCTTGAATATCTTTTGTAACACCACCCATAGAAACATCTACACTAGAAGGAAGATCCATTTTATCTACTTCTTTCTGGACAGCAGCAGATGCTTTAGAAACATCATCAGATGTTAATTTTGCACTTACTTCTGCATAAACGCGACCATCACGATGTGTTACTGTATTGGAAGTTTCACCTTCTTTTACAGTCATAACATCTTTAACAGCAACCTCGTTGCCAAGTGGTGTTGTAATTTTACGATTTGTTAAATCATCAATTGTTTGATAATCATGTTTTTCTGCTTCTACATATACGTTAACATCTTTACCGTCTTTTTTGATTGTAGTAAGGACAGGGCGATCATGTTGGTTAGAAAGTCCCATTCCAATTTGGGCAGCGGTTAGTCCCACCTTACTTAATTTTTCTTGATCAGCGACTAATGTGTATTCTGCGTATGTTTTTGCAATACTAGAGTCAACATCTTTTAAATCTTTATTCTTTTTCATGATGTCCTGAATATCTTTAACAACAGGTTTGATGTCTTCTGAGCTATCTCCGTATACGTACAGCTTGATTTCATTGCTACCGCCACTTGCTCCGAAGTCTTGGCTTTTCCATTCACCTTTTCCTGCCATCTTTTGTAAGTCTTTAATAACTTGTTCTTTCTCTTTGTCGAAGTTCTTTGTGTCATTATCATACTGAACGAAGAACATAGCTTGATTTGTTTTACCTGGACTCATTGGGTTTTCTCCACCTAATGAGAACTGAATTGTTTTTACATCTTTTTTATCTTGGAAGTGTTTTTCAGCTTTTGTTGTAATTTTTTCAACATCTTCTAAAGTTTGCCCTGGTGCAGGGTTATACGTTGCAATAATCATTTTCTCTTCTTCAGATGGTAAGAAACTTACACCGATAATTGGTACAAGTGCAAGGCTACCTACTAATAAAAGAACAGCAAGGCTAGATGTAATGATTTTATGGTTTAATGCCCATCCAAGCAGGCGTTTATAGCCATTTGCTAATTTACTTGGTTTTTCTTCATGATGTACTTGTTTTTCTCTTGTACTTTCCTTTTTAAATAAAGAGTGTGCTAACATTGGTACAATTGTAACTGCTACAAGTAATGAAGCTAACAAGGCAAATACAATTGTTAAAGCGAACGGTAAGAACATTTCACCAATCATACCTTTTACAAGTCCAAGAGGTAAAAAGACTGCAATTGTTACAATTGTTGAAGACATAATCGGAACAAACATCTCTTTTGTCGCTTCACGAATTAAGTCTCTACCTTTTAATTTTTCGTCTGATAAGGACATGCGTCGGTAAATATTTTCAATAACAACGATCGAATCATCGACAACGCGCCCAATGGCAACGGTCATCGCTCCAAGCGTCATCATATTAAGTGTAATATCCATCTGTTTTAATACTAAAACAGCAATTAATAAAGAAAGTGGTATAGAGACAACAGAAATCAATGTTGTTCGAATGTTTCGTAAGAACAACATAATAATAACAATAGCAAAGATGGCACCAAATATTGCTTTGCTAAGCATAGTATCAACTGATTTCTCAATCGGTGCACCTTGGTCAAATGTTGAGATGATTTCTAAGTCTTTATATTTTTTCTCAAAGTCCTTCACTTTGTCTTTGACCGCATTTACGACATCAACTGTATTTGCATCAGCAGCTTTTACGATTTGGATACCGATTGCTTCTTTTCCATTTGTACGCGAAATAGATTCGGCTTTTCCTACTTCTTTAATATCAGCAATTTCTTCTAATGTAACAGTGGGAATTCCGTTAGCTGCAGCTGGATTCATCTGTGGCGCTTGAGCTCCTGCTCCTGGTTTGCCTTGACCACTTGCTGCTGAAGGGACGGCAGGAATCTTCATTTCTTTTAAAGCTTTGATTGTTGTAATATTACCATCTACAACAACTGATTTCTCCGTATCTTTAAAAGTATAGAGACCAAGTGGTAAAGATACATCAGAACCTTTAATGATATTTTTAATAGTATCTTCACTTAAACCCAATTCTTGCATCTTATCTTTTTTAAAGACGAGTTGCACCTCATCTACTTGTTGTCCAGCAATTTGAACAGATGCAACGCCATCGAGCCCTTTTAGTCCTGGAACAATATTTTTTTCAACCTTTTCAGTTAAGGCAGCTAAAGATTCATCTTTACTTGCTACGCTTAATGAAATAACAGGAAAGGCATTAAAGTTTACTCGAGAAACTTTTGGATCTTTCACGCCTTCTGGTAATTTTACATTTGCAAGTGCTTCTTTAATTTCAGTTTCAGCTTTTTCCATATTCTTATCAAAGTCATATTCTACTTGAACAGACGAAGCATTTTGATAAGAGGAAGAACTTACAACGTTCACGCCATTTAAATTCTGCAGCTGTTCTTCCATCGGTTTCGATACCTTATCAGCTACTTCTGCTGGTGTAGCACCAGGATAAACCGTTGTTACCGTTACAACTGGCGTTGTAATGTCAGGAATTGTTTCTAGCTTCATATTAAGGCCGGAGTAAATCCCTGCAATGGTAACAATAATGGTTAGTAGCCAAACTGCGAACTTATTTTTTAAAGAAAAGTTAATGATTTTGTTCATGTTTGCGCTCCCTTTTTAACGTGTATTGACCAATCGGTCAGTCTAATACACAATATAACTGACTGATTGGTCAGTCGTCAATGAAAAGGAATGGTATAATAAAGGGAAACTTCCATCAGTGGGGAGGGTTCTTCATCCCTCATTGATAGTTAGTCCTTACCAATTGGGCTTTTACAGGCAGTTATCCTCCATCTATCTTCCTCGTGTCTCTCTGAACCTAGAGGTGGAGGGACTGCCTGTTAATGCGGGATAAAGTTAAGGTGAAATTTTATGATGCGAGATTGAATTAGGAGAGAAAATATGAAAGAAAAAGAACGTTTAATTATAGAAATGGCAATGAAGTTATTTGCAACTAAAGGTGTGAACGCAACGTCGGTACAAGAGATTGTAACAGCATGCGGTATATCAAAAGGAGCATTTTATCTATATTTTAAATCGAAAGATGAATTGTTATTAGCGACACTCCGATATTATTATGACAAAATCCATAAAAAGATGATGGCTATTGATGGAGAATCATTGCTGCCACGTGAAAAGTTTGAAAAACAACTACATTGTCAATTTAATGATGTACAAAAACATAAGGAATTCATTATTATGCACGCGAGAGAAAATGCAATTCCTTTTAATAAAGAAGTAGAAGCATTTATGATGAGAATGAAGCTCGAGTCACATGCATTTTATCGAAATAGTTTATTATCAATTTATGGTGGACAGGTTACTCCATATCTTTTAGATCTTGTTATTATGGTAGAAGGGATATGCAGGGGTTATTTAGAGTTAATTATTTTAAATGTAGCTGAAATAGATTTATTTCATGTTTCATCATTTATTTTAAAGAGGGTGGATGATCTTGTAGCAGGTCTTGTACAATCTAAGGATACGCCTGTTTTACATGAAGAAAAGCTGGGACAATTCTTTTGTAGTTCCGAGCTTATTAAAGAGCAGGCAAAAGAGCATTTTTTACAGGAAATTGTTATGTTCAAACGTACATTAGCAGATCAATTAGAAAATGATGAGTTGTTAGTTACTTTAGATGTTCTCGAAGCTGAAATGAGGTTGCTAAATCCGAGAGTTCCAGTTATTCAAGGGATGCTGGCTAATTTAAAAGCTTACGATGATTTGAAGGATTTTCGGTTGAGATTAGCTGGGTATTATCATATAAAAGTTATATAGGATGGATTTGTTCATCCATAATAAAAAGGGGATCATAATAGACCCCCTTTTTTATTAGTTATTAGATTGTGCCCATTCTTCTACGTTCCAAACTTTTGTAATCCAATCCTCATAGAAATCTGGTTCGTGACATACAAGAAGGATTGTTCCTTTATATGCTTTTAAAGCTTTTTTTAATTCTTCTTTAGCTGTAACATCAAGGTGATTTGTTGGCTCATCAAACAGGATCCAGTTGCTTTCTTCACCCATTAATTTACATAGACGGACTTTCGCTTGCTCTCCACCGCTTAATTGGCTTAATGGACGAGAAATATGCTCGTTTTTCAAACCACATCGTGCTAACATTGCCCGAACTTGGTGCTGATCTAGACTTGGGAATGTATTCCATACATCATCGATGGGCGTTAAATTCTCAGCTTTTACCTCTTGTTCGAAGTATGCAGGTTCTAAGAAATCACCAAGGCTTGTTTTCCCGCTTAATGGTTTAATTTTACCTAGGATTGTTTTTAATAATGTTGATTTACCAACACCATTACATCCAACAATCGCGATTTTTTCTCCACGCTCAATTGTCATCGTTAATTTTGGTAATAATGCATGTGTGTATCCAATTTCTACATCTTCACCTTCAAAGACAAAGCGACTGCTTGCGCGACATTCTTTGAAAGAGAATTCTGGTTTAATTGCTGTTTCTGGGCGATCAATACGCTCCATGCGATCTAGTTGTTTCTGACGACTCTTTGCACGACCTGTTGTAGAATAACGAGCTTTGTTTTTTGCGATAAAATCTTCTTGTTTTTTAATGAATTCTTGCTGCTTTTGATAAGCGTTTAAATGTTGATTTTTATTGATTTCAGCTAGCTCTAGGAATTTTTCATATGTCGCTGTGTAACGCGTCATTTTTGAGAATTCTAGATGGAAAATAACATCAACACATTTGTTCATAAATTCCGTATCATGGGAAATTAAAAGGAACGCATGTGGATATTCTTTTAGGTAATTTGTTAACCATTGAATATGTTCAACATCTAAATAGTTGGTCGGCTCATCAAGTAATAGTACTTCTGGTTGTTCAAGTAATAGCTTTGCAAGTAATACTTTTGTACGCTGCCCACCACTTAATGCAGAAACATCACGGTCTAATCCAATTGCATCAATTCCAAGACCACGTGCAGCTTCTTCAATTTTAATATCTAATAAATAGAAACCACCTGCTTCAAGTGCATCTTGAATCTCTGCCATTTGATCAAGAAGTTCTTCTAATTCTTCCGGCGTAGCTGTTCCCATTTTCTCAGTAACGATATTGAGTTCTTTTTCTTTCTCAAATAAAGGTAAGAACGCATCTGTTAATACGTCACGGATCGTTCTGCCCGGTGTTAATATTGTATGTTGGTCTAAATATCCGTAATGTGTACCAGGTGTCCATTCTACGCGTCCTTCATCATGGATAAGTTGTCCAGTAATAATATTCATAAATGTTGATTTACCAACGCCGTTTGCACCAACTAAACCAACATGTTCTCCTGCTAATAAGCGCATTGATACGTCTTTAAATAGTGTACGATCACCAAATGTATGACCTAAATTTTCAACTGTTAATAAGCTCATAATGTCCTCCGTCCATTTCAAAATAGTACCTTGAATCATGATACTAAATTCTCGGATATAATGCTATCCTTTCAAAATGTATATTTTTTCAAAAATAGGATTGCTTTTTTTTGGAAAAAGAATATAATGTAATTGAACGGTGGTTAATTAAATTGTGAGGTATGAGAAATGTCGCCAAGAAGAGCAGTTAAACAAGAATTAACGAGAGAAATGATTATGAATGCAGCAAGGGATTTATTTATAAAACAAGGGTATCAGCATACTTCAATGCGTAAAATCGCAGCAGAATTGGGATATAGTCATGGATCAATCTATTATCATTTTAAAAATAAAGCAGAGCTTTTTTATGCGATGGTTGAACAAGATTTTCAATTATTGGATCAAAGGCTAGATGAAACGATTGCTCAAAATTTACAGCGAGAAGAACAATTAAAAGCAGTGTTATTAGGTTTTATTGAATTTGGTCTACGAAATCAAAGTCATTATGAAATTATGTTTTTGATTAAAGATGAAGAATTAAAAGAATGTCTAGCAGATGAGCCAAATGCTAGTTATGATAAGTTCGCTAATGTTATATCTTCCTTATGTAATGGAAAGGTAAGCATAATGACTATATGGTCTGTTTTTTTATCATTACATGGGTTTGTATCGCATTATTGTAGAAATGTCCAAACGTTTGAAGATGTACAAGATTTAGCTAAAGCGCATGTGAATTTTATTGCAAAATCGCTTCGTATGTAAGTGATTTTCTTTTTACAATTAATTGAACGTCGGTTAATTAAAAGGGGGATTAAGATGAAAAAGGCGTTAGTATTGGGAGCATCTGGAGCAATGGGATATGCAATTACAAAGGAATTGTGCGGGAGAGGGATTGATGTAATTGCTTTTGCGAGAAATAAGGAGAAGCTAGAAAAGCTGTTTTACGATGAGGAAAGAATACAAATAATAGCGGGAAATGTATTTAAGCAAGCAGATATAATGGAAGCTGCTAAAGATGTAGATGTGATCTTTCATGCTGTAAATATTCCGTATACAGATTGGGAGATAAAACAGCCAGAGTTACTAAAAAATATATTAGAAACGACGAAACATCACGGTGCTAAATTAGCGATGGTAGATAATATTTATGCGTATGGAAGACAAGGACGAGGGAAGGTAACGGAAGAGGTTGTAAAGAATCCACATACAAAGAAGGGAAAAATTCGTTTACAGCTTGAATTGATGGCGAAACAGGCTGGTGTACCGGTACTTACTGCTCATTTTCCAGATTTTTATGGGCCAAATGCAGAAAGTACGCTTGTTCATCATACGTTACAAGGTGTTCTTGCAAATAAAATATCTAGCTTTGTCGGGGATAAGAAGCTTGCTAGGGAATATATTTTTACGCCGGATGGAGCTAAGGCGATTGTTGAATTAGCATTACGTGATAGTGCATACGGGCAAAACTGGAACATACCAGGAGTGGGTGTAATTACAGGGGAAGAGATGATCGGGCATATAAGAGAATTAACTGGATATAAGAAGCCTATAATGACTGTAAAAAAACGTATGATTGGAATGCTTGGCCTATTTGATAAACAAATGAAGGAATTTTTAGAAATGTTGTATTTGACAGAAGAGCCAGTGGTGTTGAGTGGGGAAAAGTATGAGAGTTATATTGGTGAAGTACCAAAGACATCTTACCATGAGGGACTAAAGGAGACTATTTTGTTTTTGAAGGGGAGAAATTAGATAAAAAAGAAGAGCAAACTGTTCTAATATTGAACGATTGCTCTTCTTTTTTCTTCTATTTAAAATATCCTCGAACGATTCCTTTTAAACGATTTGCATGGAATTTGCGTTTATCATTCGAAATATTTTGCGTCATACGGAATGTAGCGGCTGCAACCGCACGTAAAAAGTATGGGAAGCCGTAATGTAAACGAATTACTCTTCCGAAACCACCGGCATAGGAAATGGCTCTTTTTAATGATTGCTCATTAATGACTTCTTCTTTTACTGGATGGTATACGAATATGTCTTTTTTAAATAGTCCTGTATATCCATTTTTCATACCGCGTAGTACGAAGTCAGTTTCTTCACCAGCTCCGTAAATTGTTCCTGATCCAACACCTAAGTCTTCATCAAATGTACCAACATCTTGCACAAATTGTTTCGTAAAGAATAGTGTGAAAGACGGTCCCATGAATCCATATTTATCATTTAAAATAATATCGGTTTCTGGTGCATGTACTAATGAGCCTGTTCCTTCAACGTTTGTAGTATTTGTTGATATAAATTGAATATCCTTATCCTTATTAAATGTTTCTAGGATGCTTTCCAACACGTTTGTTTCATAAATACAGTCATCATCCGGAAATGCGATAATATCACCATCAGCTACTTTTAATCCTGCATTACGGGCACGGGATAATCCTTTAATAGGCGTATAAATATAGTTGATGGAAAATTTTTCTTTATAATCTTCAAAGAGATCAGAAATTGGTGTATCGTTTTGGTCAACTACAATGAGCTCAAAGTTTTTATAAGTTTGTTTTTCTAATGAGTTTAGTAAATCAAGAATGTCATCACGTCTGCCGCAAGTAGCCATGATTAAAGAAAATTTCAATTGTAACAGCTCCTTCAAGAGGGTTCATTTGTTCATATACAGAAAATAGTTTGTATTTCTTACGTTATTTTACATTAAGCTCTTTTAAATCTTGCTTTTATTTTGTCTAATAGCATAAAGAGAATTTCATCTTTCGCTATGAATAGGATAAGTGCATAAGCCAATCCACATGCTAACATTGTGACGATAACTTGTAGAACTTGTCCGGAAATTATCGTATTCACTAAGAATGCTATTGGTAAAAATGTTAGTGAATAAAACAGGTATTTTAGCTTTTGCATATCGAATAATGTGTAATTTACTTTTAATTTCTTTTTTATATAAATATATTCCAATACAATCAATGTACAGTTAGCAATCGTTGTTGTAATAATTGCTGTTGTTGGTGTAAGTACATGGAAGAATACAAGCGCAAAATTTAATACAAGGTTTGTAAAACCACAAATGAATAAAAAGCGAACTAAAATACTTTCTTTCTTTTTCACATAAATAATTTGGTTGGATAAAATAGATTCAATTCCTACCGAAATCATATAAAATGCGAAAACCATTAATGTGTCACCAGCTCCGGCATATTGCTTTCCGCCATAAATAATAACGGCTCCGTGAGCGATAAGCATTAAACCAATAGCAGCTGGGAACAACGTAATGAAATATACTTTTGAGATTTTGTTTAGTAATGATTCATATTCTCCTTCAGTTGAGTTTCCTGATAAATAAGAAAGCCTTGGAATTGTAACTTGGACAACACTTAGCATAAGTGTATTAATAATGGTCATAATTTGAAAGGGCATTACATAGAAAGCGACCGTAGCTTCTCCTTTATTTTCTAATAAGAAGAGGCGATCTAATTGTGTATATAACATATTGGCGTTTGAAAAGATAACGACTAATACTAAAGGTTTTAAATGTGGAACAATTGTTAAATTAGAAAAATCAAATTTGACTTGACGCTTCACATATATAAAGCTAATGATATGGTTTAAAAATGTTGATAAGGCTAATAAGCCAGCGAATTTTTTATAGTCATCCACTCCGTGAATTAGAGCGAAAAGAAGCACGACATAAGTAAGTCGGACGATAACTGTTTTCTTCGTAATGAAATCATAATTTTCATGTGCCTCGTTAAACCATTCTACGTAAAACAAATTTGAAATAAAATTGAATCCGAAAATGAGCAGTACAGGAAATAAATTCTTGTCGCCGTATCCAAGGTAGCTAAAGAGTACGAATGTTACTAGAGCCAGGATACTGGTTGTAAAGTTAATCACATATAGACTTGTGAACAATTGTGAAACTTTTTTCTTATCATTTTTTACTAAGCTGATTTCACGTAATCCATATTGATATACACCAAATACAGCAAAAATGAAAAAATAATTAAAAATGGTTTCAGCGGAGCTAACAGTTCCTATTGAAGTGGCCCCGAGTGTTCGGTATGCGTAAGGGCCTACTAAAATTGGAAGAATGATATTAAAGGTATTGAGCAATATTTTATAGAAAATATTTGATACAAGTGACTTTTGCATAATTTCACCTTTCCATACAAATGAAAGTCAAATAAAGTACCTTTCATGTGAATCATATTAGTTATTGGAATAGATTCCTTAATGAATCAATTACTACCCGTAGTTAATAACCACGGGTATAAGTTTACCTCACATAAACTTTGTAAAGCAACCATTGGTTGATTCGGAAGAGATATAAATAATGCCCCAAATAAAATTGGGGCATTTGCTTTATCTATATTTTAAATTAGAAAGTGCCTGTATGATACGTACAATACCATAGGAGGCAATTAGACATATCAGTGGCATTATGAAATATCCGTAGCGGTCTATAGCAAGGAATATATTTGTAGATGCTACGTATACGATAACACTGCTTACTAACATCATAAATCGTTTGTGCTTAAAGGAATTTAGCATAAAGCAGAAAGAACTTAGAGCAGTAAAAGCGATTAACAGTTGATGATATTTTTTCAAAAATGGATAGAAGGGATAACTTCCTACCCAAGATGGTCGTATAAATAATTCAATTGTTTTCCCAACAGTAAACCAGGAGAACCAATAAGTAAAGTCTGTGGTAAAACCTTGTTTAATGAGATCTTTAGCATAAACAGTAGAGTCTGTATATCCTGCAGCAATCATATCTTTCCCTATATCTGCCGATCTGGAAAATGGGTTTGCGCCAGCTAGTAATGGATTACCGCCTTGGGTCGAAAATAGAATGAACTCATTTAAAGAAATCCAGTTTCTTAATACCCATGCACCTATAATAAAGAAGGGACCGATGCACCATAGGAGACCAATTTTAATTGACTTCCAAACTCCATAAGTATAAATAACAACAAGTATTGGAATAAGGAGCATAGGGGCTGGGTTTGGACGGAACATCAATAGAATAGAAACTACAACCCCAAACCAAATATGGTATTTTACTTTGTTATATTTCCAACATAATATAAAAACATACAGGGATAAACATAGCAAAAACATGGAAGGTGGTTCCGTTAAAAGCATGCGGAAATATTGATAAATACTAAAGTAACAGGCATATAGTCCAGCCGCTATAATTCCATATGCTTTTCTCTCAAATAATTCTTTCCCGATAAGGTAGAGAACTAGTATAGTGAGTAAATCAAATATTAAGTTAAACCCAGTAGCTACATAATAATAGGGTATATGTGTTACCTTTGATATAATCATGGCTCCAGCAAGCATTAAAGGTTGAGCCGGTGTAACATAGGCATTTTTCGATGGTGGATCGCTTGGTTCGAGATAAATAAATCCAAAAATACCATGTTCTAATAGCTGTTTAGCAGTTAAAGTATAATTATAAGCATCGACTGCACCAAAATTTTGTTTAATTATCTTTTCATCTACACCAGGTTGCTTTACTAGGCAAAAAATATGTAGTAGCAGTGAAAACGCTAAAATTATATATAATGATTTGGGTAGCTCACTTAAATATCGTCGCAATATAATTCACTTTCCTTTCTCTAAAGTATCACTCAAAATTCCATTATAGATTATTTCCACAAATGTGACCAGTTTTATGAAAATATAGAAAAACAAGGAATTGATAAAGGCAGATTATATTTAAATTTATTTATAGTTGTATGGACACAAATTGTTTGTACACTTACAATGGACCTTGAGAAATTGTAAGGATGGCTCGCTCAAGATACTCTCTATTCCACATAATTTGGTTTAAAAAGAGGATAAAATATAATGCAAGGAAGTTAATGTAGTACATTTTAAGTTTTAAATGGTAAAATATAGAAGGATTTAGAAAATAAGAAGAGGATAAGGAACTACATAAAGTGAAATTTCCTTTGTTAGGACTTTGAATGATTTAATTTTATTATGTGTATATTTTAAATTGAAGGAGTAGAATTCATTTGTTCAAGAAATATATTGAAAAACCGTATTTTCTACCATTATTAGTTGTTCTTTTTTTAGGTTTTTTATTAAGATGGACTGTTTTGGTTAAATATGGTGTGGATTTAAATATTGTTAGTGATGATTTAGGATATCAAACTAGTGCGAAAAATTTGTTAGAAAGTGGAATGCTTACATACCATAATGCAGATCAACCAACTATCCATATTATGCCAGGGCAATCATTTCTGCTAGCTGCAATTTTTGGGATATTTGGTAAGGCTAAATTAGGTTTATTTGTAGCAAAAATGACGATGATTTCTTTTGGGGTTCTTAGTATTTATATGACTTTTCGTATTGGAAAGTATATATTTAATCCTACAGTTGGATTGATAGGAGCATTTTTATTAGCGATATATCCTCCAGAAATAGTAATAGATAACTTAACATTGACTGAGAGCCCATTCTTATTTTTATCATTAGCTCTTCTTTATTGGAGTTTAAAACTAGCAGATAGTCATTCAATGAAAGATTTTCTTTTGCTTTTATTGTTTTACTTTTTAGCATTATTTTTCCGTGTTCAAATTGCAATCTATCCAATCTTCCTATTCGGTTATTTACTAATAAAGAGATATCCGTTTAAAATTATGATGAAGCAACTCCTTGTCAGTATAGTGGCATTATTTTTAGTGCTTGGTCCTTGGTGGGTGCGAAACTATATCCAATTTGATAAATTTATACCTCTAACAGCTGGTTCTGGAAACCCATTATTATTAGGGACGTATCAAGGTGAAGGGTATCCAGGCGGGAAGAGTATAGAAGAGATTGAAAAAGAGATATTTAGTGAGTATCCAGATATTCAAGCACATCAATGGATGGAGATGGAGCAAAAAATAGCAGTCGAACGAATGAAAACGTGGTGGGAAACAGATAAAACCTCGATGTTAAAAAGTTATTTGCTTTTAAAACCGCAGATTTTTTGGGATACACCATATTATTACCCGTATCACCAAATTTCTATTTTTGGTATTGATGGAAAAGACATGAGAGTTATTTATGATTATATCAAGGTCATATTCTTAGTTTGTACGATTATCACATTTTTATTGGCCCCTTCGAAGTGGAGAGAGTGCACATTCTTATTAGCGTTAATTGTTCTTCAAACATACTTTAATACTTTATATTTTGCCTATAATCGGTACGCGTTGCCTCTTATGCCGTTTTTATTCATTATGATAGGAATGGGTATCACAACGTCATTCATGGCTATAAGAAATATAGGAAAGAATGTATTATCTAAGTGAAATTGAAATCTGAAGTAAAAGTTATTTAGTTTTATATAGGTATAATTCATCACCTATCAAAGGGATTTTAAAAAGTGACATGAAAGCTTTATTATTTAAAAGGTGGCCGCGCTATGCAAGGGTCATCTTTTTTTGATTTGAATCAACCTAGGATGTAACTAAAGGATATAGATGAAAATAGATAAAACCCCAAACAATGAATTTTGTTTAAAATTCATTGTTTGGGGTTCTCTGGTAAAATAAAATTCACTTTTAATATATTTTATTTTGCCTGTTCTCTGTCTTTTGCTAGCTTTTGTTTTAATAATGCATATTCTTGTGTTAATGTCACAAGCTGGTGATGTTGTTTAGATAATTTTCGAGTCAAATCAAAAATTAAGATAAAGCAAAATAACAAGCCGAACAAGAATAAAATAGATGGTGGATATTCTACTTTCAGTAGTTTCCCAATCCAATTTATAATTCTATCAGTAGAACTTAAGATAGCCATGGATATACAAACGAAAATCCATAGAATTGAGTATTTTGTTTCTAGGGCTCCTTTACGAATGGAGTTAATAATAATTAAAAACAGTAAGATAATGAAGATAAACGAAAAGGTAATTATTGGCATTTATGATCAACCCTTCACGATTTTTTGCATTAATATAGCGAGACTTACTTTAATCATGTAATATGCAGATTTTAAAGGAGTAATAGATGATTGTCCTCCTTGTCTTTCTTGCATATTTACAGAAATTTCATTGATACGTAAACCTTTTTTCTTTAAGTGGATTAGGACCTCTGGTTCTGGATAATCCTTTGGATAGTTATAAGAAAAGATTTCAATTACTTTTCGGTTAATTGCACGGTAACCAGATGTTGGATCCATAAATGTTTGTCTTGTTAATAATTTTAATAAGGCTGTAAAGTAAAAAATACCAATTCTGCGTGAGAGGCTACCTTTATAAGCTGTTTTCTCAGTAAAACGTGAACCTAGTACCATATCGCACTTATTTTCAGCGATAGGTTGAATGATTTTGTATAAGTCCTCAGGATTATGTTGACCATCTGCATCAAATTGAATTGCAATGTCATATCCGTTTATATCAGCATATTTATAGCCAGTTTGTACAGCAGAGCCAATTCCTAAATTGTATGGTAAATTTACAATATTAACTGGGAATTCTTTTACAATTTCTGATGTTCGATCGCGTGAACCATCATTAATAACACAAATATCTAATTGCGTGAAATGTTGTTTAAGCTCTAATAGTCTTGTTAATGTATCTCCGATTGCTTCTTCTTCATTGTAGGCAGGAATAATAATCAATGTTTTAGGTATTGAAATTGGTACTTCAACAGACATTTTTGCACCATCCTCTATATAAAAAATATGTAATGACATTAAATTAAATGAGCTAATTTAAGCATACTTTACATAATATATCATTAAAATTATAACAAAATAAAGGATAAAGTATGTAATTTTTGTAAAATGAAAAGTCTGACTATGCATTTTTTTGATAAAAAATAGCGAATATAGTAAGACTATATTCGCTAAAAGGTTTTCACTTATACACTCCAAGGTTTGCTCAGTGTTAATACATCAGCCATTTCTTTACTTTTTGAACGGTTTTCTTTTTTGCTTTGTGCACGTTCTTTTCCGGTTTTGTATAACCAATGTTCTTCTTCTGTTTCTGGTAACACTTGAGGTACAGAAGACGGCTTGCCATCTTTTAATGCTACAAATGTAATGAAGCAAGTAGCAGCAATGCGGCGTTCCCCTTCTAATAAATTTTCTGCAACGACTTTCACAAATACTTCCATAGATGATTTTCCCGTATAGCAAACGAATGCCTCATAGCAAACGGAATCCGTTTGATGGATTGGAGTTAAAAAGTCAACGGAATCAATGGAGGCCGTTACGCAATGTTTCCTACTATGTCTTGCTGCTGCAATAGATGCGATGCTGTCAATTTCCGCTAATAGTTTTCCGCCAAATAATGTTTGATGATTGTTTAAATCATTTGGGAAAACACGCGTTGTTTTAATTGCTTTTGATTCTCTCATAAATTTCTTATCCATATAATCTACTCCTATTTCTGTTTCCTATATAAAAAAGATGGGTATTTTCTATCGAATATTATTTGTTATTTAGACGATTGAGATCCGATAAAAAGTTTACTTCATTAAAATAGAATAATATTGTATTTCTATGCGTGTAACTGAAAGAAAATTTAATTTGTATAGATTGTAGTGTAAAAGAGGTTTCGCTTACATTGCAAGCGAAAAAGTGAATGTTATATTTTTCTATATAAAGTGAAACTTTAATCAGTAGTTTTTTTCATCCCTCACTGATTATTAGCACTAATCAATCAGTACTTTTACAGGCAGTTCATCTCCTGGTTAATTCCGCTCCTTCTGTTTGAATTTCGTGGTGAGAGTATTACTTGCTCGCAAATAGCGGGATAAATTTTCTAACTGTCATGTGCCCATTCATGATAGAATCGTTGTGTTATGAATGGAAATAGAGGTGCAATATACATATGAATAACATACAAACAGGGTTTTCATCTTTTTTTAGTAAAATAATTATTGGAACTATGCTTGCCTTTTTTGTTTATTCTTGCTGGAACGCCTTCGAGGGAAGTAAGCAATCTTTGGGAGGAAGCGCCACAAGTTTAACGATTGTGCTATCAATTTTCGTGATACTCCTTTTACTTCTTGCTTCTATTTTGCAATATCGATTTACGGATAAACAGTTTCTCATTTTTCTAATGAGTATGACAGTGCTGGTTAGGCTTGGAGCAGTTCTCTTTTTTGATGCTCCAGTCATAGGTAATATGAGAGCTATGTATGAGACTGCAAAACAAGTTGCGCTAGGAAGCAGTAATGTAACTGTTGTTAGTCAATTACCTTTCATTATATATGAGTCAGTATTGATTCGTGTGTTTGGAGATGCTACATTTGTTTTGCAATTTTTTAATGTTTTGTATTGCGCAGGAACAGCGTTTTTCATTTATCGAATTGCTGCAAGTTTATTTCAAGAAGAATGTGGCCGAATTGCTGCAGTGTTTTACTCGCTATATTTGCCAAATATTCTTTCATGTTCATTATTAACAGGGGAATTATTCTCTATATTTTTATTTTACTTTGCGAGTTATATATTACTACATAAAGGATTGAGTCATTCTTACATGTGGGCATGTGCTGCGATACTATTTGCTCTTAGTAATATGATGTATCCAGTAGGCATATTTATACTTATTTTAGTAATTGTGTATGTCTTGCTAGTGGAAGTATTCCAAAGTGCAGATAAACAAAATGTATTGTTAAAATTAATAGGGATTTTAGTCGTATTTTATGTTACTCATTTTGCTGTGAATTATGGGATTCAAGCAATGGGAATAAAACAGTATGCCATTTCTAACGATGCGTATGTGCAATCGGTTTTAATCGGGGAAGAGCGTAATAAACAAGAAACCGTTCAAGCGCAAAGTATGAAAGAGCGCTTGAGTCAAAAGTTAAAAGAGTTAGAAACAGAGCGGTTAGCTGTGGTTAAGCCAAGTATAGATCAGGTATCATCAGAGGGAATGAATGGAATATTGCTAAAAGGTGAAAAACTCACCTTTATAGCTGTAACTTTATTTATGTCAATTGCGCTTTTACATTTCCTTATTCAGAAACAAAAGAGCGAAGGCTATATGTTGTTACTGTTACTTATAACAGGATATATTGGAATGAAGCTTTTTAATGCAGATATTGTGTACGATGGTTTAACGATACCAAGTCTTTTTATCTTACAAAGTTTAGGTGTATATATGTTGTCATCCTATTGTCAAAAGCTATTTTTCAAAAAATAAAGTGAAGCCTTGCGTAGCAGGAAGGTTTGATCCTATATTTTTAGGGAAATCTTGAAGCGTGTGATAAAAGAAAACTCACCGTTT
Source organism: Bacillus sp. 105MF (assembly GCF_000374885.1). Lineage (NCBI taxonomy): Bacteria > Bacillati > Bacillota > Bacilli > Caryophanales > Bacillaceae > Bacillus > Bacillus sp. 105MF. The sequence continues at coordinate 79,696 of NZ_KB895568.1, forward strand.
TTTAAAATGGTGAGTTTTTTCTTATATTTAGGCAATAAGGAGTAACTATTATAAATAAAGAGAATTCGATTTGAATTCTCTTAATGACTTTTATTAGCTTTTGCATGAGCCTTAAAGAAGACTGGAAAATGCACATTATATATAACAGTGACTACACGTATGATGAACGTTACTAGTAAACAGATATAAAAGGCTAATACGTGTGCACCCATTTCATACGTAATTAGGAAACTAATTGCACCTAGAATAGAAGCAATTGCATAGATCTCTTTACGGAATACATAGGGAATATCTTGAGCGCAAATATCGCGCATAATCCCTCCACCAATACCTGTAATAACACCCATCGAAACAACTAAAAATGAAGCATCAACGTGATGCGACATTGCAGCGTTTGCGCCAATAGCAGTAAAAACGCCTAAACCGACAGCATCTGAAAGCATGATTACAACTTGAAGTTTATTAATACGTTCAAAAAACATACAAGTAAAGAGGGCTGCTAGTACACTGATAAAAAAGTAAATCGGTTGTACAAATGCAACGGGAGGTAGGTTACCAATCATAATATCACGAATAATTCCGCCACCGAGTGCAGTAGCTACAGCTAAACAAAGGACACCAAATAAATCTAGATCTTTCTTTAAACCAACTAATGTACCAGAAATGGCAGCGGCGACAATGCCAAGAAACGTAAATATTTCGATTAATAACATAGCTCTAATCCCTTCCTCTTAAAGATGTTCCAGAGCAAAATATACACTAAAGTTTTAGAAATAACAATTACTTTTCGTTACATGTAGAAAAAAAGAAAAAATGGGGAAAGAAAGCGTTTGAAGATACGAGATATGTGACATACGAGAAGGGGATTTATTATCTTTTATCTGCATAAATAGGAAGTGGTTAACTAAAAAATTATGGTATAATAAATATTTGAGACGAGTTAGAGGTTTATTGTAAATTGTATAAAGTGAGATAAGGTAATGATAGTTATGGGGGTTCGAGATGTTAGGAAATAATAATTTAAGTAATAAATTCGGGAATTTTTTATTGATTTTCATTATGTTACAGCCGGTTTTAGACTTACTCACGTCATTTTGCATCATGGTTTTAAAGATTGATACGACAATTGGAATTATTACGCGTCTATTTGTAATGGTTCTTGGTGGAATCTATATTTTATTTCAGGCAAGAGAAAAAGAAAATCGTAAATATATCATATATTTAATAGTAGTTGGAATTGTTCTTGCTGCAGGTTTAGTAAATAATAAATTGGTTAAAAGCCCTATCATGTTGGGAGAAGAAATTAAATTTATAGCAAAAGCATTATATCCATTTATTATGCTTACTTGTTACATTTTTGTGTTTAAATCATTACGTGAAAAAGCAAATGCATATTCAAAAATGCGTAACTATATTGTGTATTCAGCATTAATTATAAATAGTATCATGGTTATTTCAATTGCGACAGGAACTGATTATAATAGCTACGAGTGGGTGAAACTTGGTTCACGTGGGTGGTTCTATGCAGGAAATGAACTAGGATCTATTTTAGCAGTTATATGCCCAATTGTTGTTCTATATTCAATTGAAAAAACAACAAGCATAGCGAAAAGTTATTTTTGGATTCCTTCTATTTTAATTATCTTCTCATTATTTGCTGTTGGTACGAAGGTGGGAGTTGGAGCCATTTTTGGCACAATGGTTGTTGCTGTTTTCATGTGCTTTGTTCAGGCATTTTTACAGCGTAAAGATAGAAATAAGAAGTCATATTTACTGAATGGCATCCTTGCAACTGTTGTTTTTGCTGGAGCACTAGCATATACACCGTTTTCGCCATTCTTAAAAAATATGGGATTTCACGTCCAAGGTCTTAATGAGAAAAAAGAAGTGAAAAAGGCGGAAGAAAAGAAGGAAGAAAAAACGCATCATAAACCGCCTGTAACACAAGAGGAAAAAGCAAAAGCAAAAGAAATAGAGAAAAAAGAGGAAACACAAGCAATAATCTTCAGTGGACGTGAGATATTTGAGAAAATGTATGAAGATTACTATGCAGAAGCTCCAACATCTCAAAAATTATTCGGTATGGGATATGCTGGGAATTTCAAAGAGAAACCGAAGCTAATTGAAAGGGACTTTCATGATTGGTTCTATACATTTGGGATTGTCGGTTTCATCCTACTTTTAATCCCATTTTTATACTTCGGTGTGAAAATTCTTCTCGTACTAGTAACTAGGTTTAAAGAGGTATTTACAGTAAGATACGGGTTATTAGCAACCGCATTAGGATTAGGTATGGGTATTGCATTTATAGCGGGACATGTATTTACAGCGCCTGGAGTAAGTATTTATTTCGCTGTGATTTTTGCATATTTAATCGTTGATTTAGAAATTGAATGATAGAAAAATAAAAGCTAGCGTCACGTTAGCTTTTATTTTTTGTTATAGTAAACTATAAGAGAACATAAAGATGGAGGAAGAAAGAGATGAAAGTGTTGCATATGAATGCTGGAGCAGAAGAAGGTGGCGGAAAAACCCACATTATTTCACTTTTGTCGCAATTTCCAAAAGCTGAAGTTGAACTAGTTGTGTTTGAAGAAGGTGCAATTGCTAGAGAAGCAAGAGAGCTCGGAATTAAAGTGCACGTTTTTTCTCAATCATCTCGTTATGACATATCGATTCTTTCTAAAATACGTACGTTTATTAACGAAGGACACTTTGATATTGTGCATACACATGGTGCGCGCGCGAACTTTTATCTTTCTCTTCTAAAAAGGAAGATACGTGCAAAATGGGTAACAACAGTTCATAGTGATCCAACTCTTGATTTTATGAAACGTGGTTTGAAAGGTTGGATCTTTACAAAGTTAAATTTACATTCATATAAGAAAGTTGATTTATTTTTTGCAATTACAGAACGTTTTAAGCAAAATACTGTAGCACTCGGTGTGCCAGCAGATAAAATTTGTACCATTTATAACGGGATTGAGTATGATGACATTCCAGCGAAACCTTATAACTTAAAAGATGAATTAGGTATACAAGAAGGAGTATTTACAGCGATTCAAGTAGCCCGCCTTCACCCTGTAAAGGGGCATAATATTTTATTCGATGCCTTGCAAAAAATAACAATTCCTAATATGAAAGTATTGTTAGTTGGTGATGGCCCGATTAAAGAAGAGTTGAAAGAAGCAGTAAGGCAGAAAGGGTTAGAAGATAAAGTATTATTTTTAGGTCATCGTTCGGATGTAAAAGAATTATATGCATCCGCCGATATTAATTTATTAACTTCTTATAGTGAAAGCTTTCCGCTTGTGTTATTAGAGGCTGCAAATCAACGTTTAACGTCTATTGCAACGAATGTTGGTGATATGGAACAGTTGATTGTCGATCCGACATACGGATGGATTGTGCCAATTGGTGATGCACATGCATTAGCAAGTGCATTAGAGGAAGGATATAAGAAGTGGGAGAATGGCGAATTAGCGGCGATGGGTGAACGTTTGTATGAGCATGCTTTTTCTCATTTCTCATTACGAAATCTATATGAAGATACTCATAAAGCATATAAAAAACTTTTATTGAAATAGAGAGGATTATAATTATGGCAGTACAAACAGTTGATATTTTAGGTGTCCCTTTTTCTACGATGACAATGGAAGAGACAATTCAATATATCATGAAGCAGCTAGAATCAGAACAAACTCATACATTTCAAGTTGTAACAGCGAATCCAGAAATCGTAATGTGTGCCAAAAAAGACCCAAGTTTTCATCAAACCCTTTTAGAAACAGATTTGATTACACCGGATGGTATTGGTGTTGTAAAGGCAAGTGGTATGCTAGGGACACCATTAAAAGAGCGCGTAGCAGGTTTTGATTTAATGAGTGATTTATTTGGAGCGTTATCGAAAGAGAATAAATCTGTATCTGTTTTTTTACTGGGAGCGAAACCACATGTTGTGAAGGGTGCTGCTAATCATTTAACAAAAACTTATTCAGCTGTATCTATTGTTGGTACGCAGGATGGGTATTTTAAACAAGAAGAGGAAGAGGGCATCATTGCTCGCATTCAAGAAGTAAAACCGGATATTTTACTTGTAGCTCTTGGATTCCCAAGACAAGAAAACTTTATTCAAAATAATAAGAATCGCTTACAAACAAAAGTAGCTGTTGGTGTAGGTGGCAGTCTGGACGTTTGGGCAGGAGAAGTAAAACGTGCACCAAAATGGATTCAAGCAATTCATCTAGAATGGTTTTACCGTCTATGTAGCAATCCGACGCGTTGGCGTCGTCAGCTTGTATTAGCTGAATTTCTAAAAGAAGTGATGCGTTCGAAAAAGTAGCGATATTTCGCTACTTTTTTTATTTGTGAAAGCTAAAAATGTAGTATTCTCCACTAATGGAAGCTCTATTTTATGGGAAGATTAAAAGGAAACTTTTAAGTGAAAATAGGGATAAAAGTATTTTACTTATACAATATACACATGTAAAATGAAGTGTAAAGACACCTGTGTGAGGAGGACTTCTAGTGGGGGATATAAAAGAAATTTCAAAGCGCAAGCTTCTTGGAATAGCGGGGCTTGGTTGGTTATTTGATGCAATGGATGTTGGCATGCTTTCATTTGTCATCGTTGCGCTGCAAAAAGAATGGGGAATAAGTAGTCAGGAGATGGGATGGATCGGAAGTATCAATTCTATTGGTATGGCGGTGGGAGCACTTTTATTTGGCATATTAGCAGATAAGTTGGGGCGCAAGTCTGTTTTTATTATGACATTATTATTATTTTCTATCGGTAGTGGGTTAACGGCATTAACAACAACATTAGCTATGTTTCTTATATTGCGTTTTTTAATCGGTATGGGGCTTGGTGGAGAATTACCAGTAGCTTCGACACTTGTATCTGAAAGTGTTGAGGCTCATGAACGCGGGAGAATTGTTGTATTACTAGAAAGCTTTTGGGCGGTTGGCTGGTTAATTGCAGCTCTAATTTCTTATTTTGTAATTCCAAAGTATGGCTGGCAAGTAGCTATGGTATTAAGTGCGATTCCAGCTCTTTATGCACTATATTTACGATGGAATCTACCAGATTCGCCGCAATTTGAAAAAGTTGAGAACAAACAATCTGTTATTACAAATATAAAGGCGGTTTGGTCTGGAGAATATCGAAAAGCGACGATTATGTTATGGATCTTATGGTTCTGTGTTGTCTTTTCTTATTATGGCATGTTTCTTTGGTTACCAAGTGTAATGGTACTAAAAGGATTTAGTCTAATAAAAAGTTTCCAGTACGTATTAATTATGACATTGGCACAGCTTCCCGGATATTTTACTGCTGCATGGTTTATTGAACGCCTCGGCCGTAAGTTTGTGTTAGTTACGTATTTAATTGGCACAGCATGCAGTGCGTACGTCTTTGGAGTAGCCGAATCGCTTACAACATTGGTGATAGCAGGAATGTTACTGTCCTTCTTTAATTTAGGAGCATGGGGTGCGTTATATGCATATACACCTGAGCAGTATCCGACAGTAATTCGCGGTACTGGAGCAGGTATGGCTGCAGCATTTGGCCGTATTGGTGGTATTCTCGGTCCATTGCTAGTAGGTTATCTTGTTGCTTCACAAGCGTCTCTTTCATTGATCTTTACAATTTTTTGCGGTTCCATTTTAATTGGAGTGCTTGCAGTAGTTATGCTAGGGCAAGAAACGAAGCAGCAAGAGTTGGTATAACGAAAGAAGGGAGTCCAAGAGGCTTCCTTTTTTGTTGTTTTTAAGGAAAGTGATGGTATAGTAAATAGAAAATAAGGCTAGAAAAAGGGATTGTTTCTTACTAAGGCGAATGTATACAACAAGACATATGGACAAAAGAATTAGGTGGTTGGGCAGATGAAAATTTTACTTATCATGGAAGATGCAGAACATCGAAATCGATTCATTGAGATATTTACAGAAAATATGCGAAATGTAGAGTGCTTTGAAGCAGGAACAGGAATGGAATCTTTACAAGTAGCTAAAAAGCATATTCCTGATTTCGTTTTTTTAGATACAGAATTAAAAGATGGTACAGGGTTTGAATTCTCTAGTTTATTACAACAATTAAATTGCGATACAAAGTTTATTTTTATCGGTGAGGATATAGGAGAGGCGATAACAGCTTTTCGCTTCCAAGCGTTTTATTATTTACTACGACCATTTCGTGAAGAAGATTTACAATTTCTCGTATATAGAATGGAACAAGACAAAGGAAAGAAAATAAAAAGCCATTTGCGAAAACTTCCGATTGAAAGTCACGAAGGGATTACGTATATTTTTCCAGAGGATATTGTATATGTAAGTAAGAATAAGGAGAATAAAACGGTTTCAATTTATACAGCGAATAATCAGTATATTTCAACGTATACACTTCAAGAATTGGAAAATAAATTAACAGCATATGATTTTTTACGTGTTCATAAAAGTTATTTAATAAATGTTATGCATGTTCAGGCATTAAAGCCTTATTATAATGGAACGTATAACCTTTATTTAGATAGGTATGATGAGAAACCGATTCCTGTTAGTCGAAACTATGTAAAACGACTTCGAAATAAAATTGAACTATAACAAGTTGTAAGTGAATTTCAACATGTTAACATAAGAATCCTTCATGATAAGGAGGATTCAAATTAAATATTCAGAAAATTTAGTACAATCTCCACTAAGAAGTAGTATAGGGGGGATTGTATGTGAAGGCGTTTAAGTCAATTTTACTTTGGGGTATCATCGCAGCATTAGGAGCAACCGGATTTGGTGTAATTGCCCTATCACAAGGTGAAACAATTAATGCTGTATGGCTATTAGTAGCAGCTGTTTCTGTATATGCAGTTGCTTATCGTTTTTATAGTAGATTTATTGCACAAAAAGTATTTGAGCTAGATAATAATCGGCAAACACCTGCTGAGACGCTAAATGATGGAAAGGATTATGTTCCAACAAATAAATGGGTATTATTTGGACATCACTTTGCGGCAATTGCAGGAGCGGGTCCATTAGTAGGGCCGATTTTAGCAGCGCAAATGGGATATTTACCAGGAACAATTTGGATTATTGTTGGAGTTGTAATTGCAGGAGCGGTACAAGATTTTGTTATTTTATTTGCTTCCATGAGACGTGATGGAAAATCATTAGGCGAAATGATTAAAGATGAGATTGGTCCTGTAACAGGATTAATTGCGATGATTGGTATTTTAGGTATTATGATCATTTTATTAGCAGTATTAGCTTTAGTAGTTGTGAAAGCACTTGTCGGTAGCCCTTGGGGAATGTTTACGATCGCAGCGACAATTCCAATCGCTATTTTAATGGGTGTTTATATGCGTTATATTCGCCCAGGGCGTGTTGGAGAAGGATCAGTTATCGGTATTATTTTACTTCTTTTATCTCTTGTTGGAGGACAGTATGTAGCTGAGAATCCTACGCTTGCAAGCATGTTTACTTTTAGCGGTGAAACAATTGCAATTATGCTTATTGTATACGGTTTTATTGCGTCTGCATTACCGGTGTGGATGCTCCTTGCTCCACGTGATTATTTAAGTACATTTTTAAAGATCGGAACGATTGTTGGGCTAGCAATTGGAATTCTAATTGTAGCACCAAACTTACAAATGCCGGCTGTATCCAAGTTCATTGACGGAACAGGTCCAGTGTTTTCCGGAAATCTATTTCCGTTTCTATTTATTACAATTGCTTGCGGGGCTGTATCAGGATTCCATGCTTTAGTTTCCTCTGGTACTACGCCGAAGATGATTGAAAGAGAAGGGCACGCACAACCAATTGGTTACGGGGCAATGTTAATGGAATCGTTCGTTGCGGCGATGGCCATGATCGCAGCTTGTGTATTAACACCAGGAACATATTTTGCAATTAATAGTCCGGCAGCTCTTATCGGAACGGATGTATCACAAGCAGCTCAAGTTATTTCTTCTTGGGGATTTGCAATTACACCAAATGAATTAAAGGATCTTGCTGTAAATGTTGGTGAACAAACGATACTATCTCGTACAGGAGGAGCGCCAACATTAGCAATTGGGATGGCCTACATCTTTTCACAAGTAATCGGTGGAACTGCGATGATGGCATTCTGGTATCATTTTGCTATTTTATTTGAAGCACTATTTATTTTAACGACAATTGATGCTGGTACACGTGTAGGACGATTTATGATTCAAGATATTTTAGGGCATGTATATAAACCATTTGCGAAAACAGATTCTACACTGGCTAATGTGATTGCAACAACGTTATGTGTGTTAGGATGGGGGTATTTCTTATACCAAGGTGTAGTTGATCCGCTCGGTGGAATTAATACATTATGGCCACTCTTTGGAATTGCTAACCAGATGTTAGCGGGTATTGCGTTATTGCTCGGAACAACGATATTGTTTAAAATGGGGAAAAAGGCGTACGTTTGGGTTACGCTTATCCCAACGGTAGGTTTGCTGATTGTGACGATGACAGCAGGCTACCAAAAATTATTCCATGAGAATCCGAAAATTGGATTTTTATCGCATGCAAAAGTATTCCAGAGCGCCTTAGATGAAGGGAAAATACTGGCACCGGCCAAAAATGTGGCACAAATGAAGCAAATTATCTTCAATGATTATATCGATGCTACGCTTTGTGGAATTTTCATGTTAGTTGTAATAGCAGTTCTTATTTCTGCTATTCGTATATGGATTAAAGCATTGCAAAATAAATCTATACCATTAAAAGAAGCACCATATATTCCAAGAGATGAAAGTGAGTCGAGAAATTATGCTTAAAAAATTGGAGAAGGTGTGGAGAACACGAAAGCAATTTATTAGTTTGCTTGTTGGAGTACCAAGTTATGAAACGTACGTTACCCATATGAAAGAGTACCACCCAGAAGCACCGATTTTATGTCGAAAACAGTTTTTTGCTGAGGCGCAAGAAGCTAGGTTCAATGCGAAAGGTGGAAAAATATCAAGGTGTTGTTGAAGAGAAAGAGCGATTCGTCGCTCTTTTTTTACTTTTTTGTTGTTTCACGTGAAACAGCAAGAAAGTAAAAAGTTTTGGAATTGATAGAAGTAAAATAAGTTTAGCATCATAAAAAACAAGCTATCTATAGATAGCTTGTTTTTTATGATGCTATTTGCGGGCAGTAATACTCCCACCTCAAAGTTCAGCGAAAGCAAAGAAATTACGTGGGAGATAAACTACCCGTAAAAGTCCGATTGGTGAGGGCTGATTAAAGTTTCACTTTATTCCTTATACAAGTTCTTTTCCAGCAGCAAATTTACGATATGCACCGTGATGTGTTGGTCCTACATATTCGTTAATCTTGAATGAGTGACGAATTGCTGCTGTGATGAATTCTTTTGCAGTTTTTACCGCTTCTTTTACAGATTTACCTTTTGCAAGTTCTGCTGTAATTGCTGCAGAGTATGTACAACCTGCGCCGTGTGTATTTGTTGTATCAATTTTCTCTGATTCTAAAAGATCAAATGTTTCTCCATCGTACAATACATCGATTGCAGTTTCTGTACCTAGCTTGCTACCGCCTTTAATTAGTACATATTTTGCACCTAAACCATGGATTTTTTTAGCAGCTTCTTTCATGTCTTCAAGAGAATTAATTTTCACACCGCTTAGTTGATATGCTTCAAATAGGTTTGGTGTAACAACTAATGCTCTTGGAACAAGTACATCGCGTAAGCAGTCATTTGTTTCAGGATGCAATGCTTCATCTGCACCTTTACAAACCATAACTGGGTCTACTACTACATTTTGTAGATCATGCTTTTCAATTGTTTCAGCAACCATTTCAATGATTTCAACAGATCCAAGCATACCCGTTTTTAAAGCATCAACACCAACACCTTCAATTGTTGTTTCTAATTGTGGTTTGAGTGTAGAAGCGGGAATCGGGAATACGTTATGTGCCCAGCCGTTATGTGGATCCATTGTTACGATTGTTGTAAGAGACGTCATTCCGTATACACCAAGTTCTTGAAACGTTTTTAAATCTGCTTGTATACCAGCGCCACCGCTTGTGTCAGAACCAGCGATTGTAAGTGCTTTGTTTAATGTCATTGTGAAGGCCCCCTCAGGTGATATAATGAAAACTACATTTTTAACCATTATATCAACCTTATGAATAAGTACAAAATGAAAAAGTTACTTGTTTGTTTGAGAATACATTGAATTTGGTACAATGAGAAAAGAAAATATTGTATGTAGGAGACAATTTATGTTTCAAGAGAACCGTATAAGCGAATTAGCGATATTAAAAGAGATTGCAGAAACATTAAATACATCCAATGATACATATCATGTGCTACAAGCGGTATTAGAAAAATTGCTGCATGTAACAGGATTAACAACAGGATGGATTTTTCTTGCTGATGAAAATGGTAGGTATACAAAATTAATTGATTATCATTTACCAGCAGCGCTTACCTTTCAAGATAAAAAGCCAATGTGCGAAGGAGAATGCTGGTGTTTGCGCCGTTTTGTGGAGGGGAAATTAGAACGAGCAGTTAATATTATTGAATGTAAACGAATTAACAATGCGGTTGAAAATAATTGGGGTGATACAGAAGGAATTCTTCATCATGCAACCGTTCCATTAAAAGCTGGCGGAGAAGAGTTTGGAGTCTTAAATGTCGCTAGTCCAGGGAAAACACATTTTTCTGAAGAAGAACTGATGCTATTACAATCGGTTGCCCTGCAAATTGGAACAGCTTTAAAACGAACGAAACTATATGAAAATGAAAAGAAGCGGGCTCATTATTATGTGAAACTAGAGCGTTTTATTCAGGAACTAAGAAAAATTCATAAGTTAAATACATTACCAGAAGAAGTTGTAAAACAAGTGGGAGATGTATTTCTATGGGAGCAAGTTGCATTTTTTATACAAGAAGAAAAAAAGATATCCATGCGAGCTTGTTATAAGAAGCGTACATTACAAAAGGATTCGGGTTTAGAGAGAGCGGCAAAGGAAGCAATAGAAAAGAACAGACTTGTTTTAATGAAAAGACAAGTTGGAAATGGTGTTCATCCTAAAGGCTCTATTATTGCCGCTCCAATACATATTCGAAATCATGTGTTTGGTGTTTTATGTGTGAATTCAAATCAAGGTGAGTTTGATACAAATACCGTAGACATACTTCAAGCGTTAACGAATCATATTTCATTAATGATTGAGAATTTACGATTAAATGAACAGCGTCGCGAACTGGTCCGAATGGAAGAACGTAACCGTTTAGCAAGGGATCTGCACGATTCAGTTTCACAAAAGCTATTTTCATTAATCTTCATGACGAAGGGAGCGGAAGCTGTTTTGAAGGGACAAAATGAAAGGGTAGATCAATCTCTTCATGAGATGAGAGAGTTAGCGCAAGGTGCTTTAAAAGAAATGCGGACACTTATTTGGCAGCTTCGTCCAGAAGGATTAGAAAAGGGATTGCTTTCAGCTTTAAAGCAATATGGTGAAAACTTAGGTTTGAAAATTCGTGAGCAGGTTACAGGTGTGCGTGACTTACCGCGTGTAGTAGAAGAAACATTATGGCGTATTGGACAAGAGGCATTAAATAATGTAAGTAAGCATGCAGGTGTCATGGAGGCTACGATTTACTTCAAAGTAACAGAGAAAGATGTATCTTTAGAGGTAGTTGATCATGGTATTGGTTTTATAGAAACGAATGCAAGAGAGAAGAAATCACTTGGTATGACTACGATGCGAGAACGAGCAGAGTTAATCGGTGGATGTATTACAATTGTAAGTGAAAAGAACCGAACAAGTATAAAGGTTATCGTACCATTATGATGTGAAAATGAGGGGAACTTGTGAAAATAAAAGTATTATTAGTTGATGATCATACAGTTGTTTTAAAAGGATTAGCATTTTTCTTAAGCACGCAAGAAGATTTGGAGCTAGTTGGAGAAGCAAATAACGGAAAAGAAGCGTTAAAGAAAGTAGGAGAGGCACAGCCAGATATTGTTTTAATGGATTTATATATGCCAGAGATGGATGGGATTGAGGCAACCTCGTGTATTAAAAAAGAATATCCAAATGTGAAAGTGCTCGTATTGACTAGCTTTTCTGATCAAGCGCATGTTTTACCAGCTTTAAAGGCCGGAGCGAGCGGATATATTCTAAAAGATGTTGAACCAGATCAACTTGTGGAAGCTATCCGTAGTGCATATAAAGGAAATATTCAGCTTCATCCTGATATAGCAAGTGCGCTTCTTTCCCAAACTTTGCCGCAAGAAGAGAAACAGGAGTCATCAAATATTCATGTAGATGTACTAACGGCAAGGGAGAATGAAGTGTTGCAGCTCTTGGCAAAAGGGATGAGTAATAAGGAAATTGCATCCGTGTTAGTGATTACAGAAAAAACAGTAAAAGCTCATGTAAGTAGTATTTTAGGAAAATTAAATTTATCGGATCGTACACAAGCAGCTTTATATGCAGTGAAAAATGGGGTCGTATAAGACAAAAGTCGTAGGACTTAGTTAGTCTTTAGGAGGCGGACTTTTTTTATGAAAAGATACGTCTATGTGAGGAAGAAATTGTTAGGATGAGAGGATAAAATGTATTTGTAAACAACAATAATTACAAGGGATTGTCCCTTTTTAGTGAGTAGATAATAAACAACGTAAGAGTAAGTAATAGGAGGAAAAAAGGCATGACAACAGTTTTATTTGTAAAAGCTAACAACCGCCCAGCGGACCAAGCAGTTAGTGTGAAATTATATGAAGCGTTTTTAGTAAGTTATAAAGAAGCACATCCCAATGATACAGTGGTAGAACTTGATTTATACAATGAAGAATTACCATATGTAGGAGTAGATATGATTAACGGCACATTTAAAGCAAGTAGAGGATTTGATTTAACAGCAGAAGAAGCAAAAGCAGTAGCTGTTGCTGATAAATATTTAGATCAATTCCTTGCAGCTGATAAAGTAGTATTTGGTTTCCCGTTATGGAACTTAACAATTCCAGCTGTACTGCACACATATATCGATTACTTAAACCGCGCTGGTAAAACATTTAAATATACACCAGAAGGCCCAGTAGGTCTTATTGGAGATAAGAAAATTGCGTTATTAAACGCACGCGGTGGTGTATATTCTGAAGGACCAGCAGCAGAAGTAGAAATGGCTGTTAAATATGTAGCAAGCATGATGGGCTTCTTCGGTGTAACAAATATGGAAACTGTTATCATTGAAGGTCATAATCAATTCCCAGATAAAGCAGAAAAGATTATTGCAGAAGGTCTTGAGAAAGCAGTTAAAGTAGCAAGCATATTCTAATGAACAAAATAATCGTTACTCAATAAGCAGTATCAATGTCTTTATGGCATTGGTACTGCTTTTTTTATTGTCGTTTGAGTTCATCTGCTAACTGTTGTAATTGCTTTCTGTCTTGTATCAAATACATTCTTCCTTCTTTTTTTAACCAATTTTGCTGACAAAATTGCTTTAATACGTATAAGAGATGACGATAGCTAACGTTTAAGTATTCAGAGGCCTCTGTATGTTTTTCAAGGTAACAATTGCTTTGCTCTGTTAACAAAATGAACGCCGCTAATCGATTTTCTAAAGGGTAGTTATAGCTTTTGGCATATTGTTCAGTTCGAGTAATTGTTTTTTCTCCAATGAATTTGCACAATTGCTGTAAGAAATGGGCGTCTTGTAATAAGAGATGGCGACAATCTTTCAAGGGAAGAGCTAAACAGATACATGCTTCCATAGCTTCAATCCCTTTTGTTAATGTCTCTACTCCAATTAATCCTAATTCTCCAATGATTGATGGTGCTTTTATAAAATTAATTAAGGAAATCCTGCCATTCTGATGGCTCATATATATTTTTGCTTTTCCTGAAATTAAGTAATAGATGTAGGGGAATTCCTCTCCTTCGTTACAAATGGTTTCTTTTTTTTGAAACGAATGAACTTCTATATATGGCAAAATGTCAAACGAAAAGAACGTTTGAAAGTTGAAGCATTTTACATAACTATGAATCTTATCTGAATCTTTTTCGGTTTTCATTTTTTCACCTCGCATTTAGTATGAGATATCTCCTATTCTTTTTGCAAGCAGGAGTGATACGATTTGTTTGATGACAAAAGAAAAAGCGTATTTTGATAGAAGAAAGGGAGAGAAGCAACATGAAGAAATATCAAACATTACTATTTGATGTGGATGATACATTATTAGATTTTAAAGCAGCGGAAAGAACAGCGTTACATTTGCTTTTTGAGGAACAAAAAATTCCTTTAACTGATGAAATTGCAGCACATTACAAAAAAATAAACCAAAATCTGTGGAAATCCTTTGAAGAAGGAAAAATAGAGCGTGATGAGGTAGTGAATACTCGATTTTCAATTTTATTTAAGAAGTATGGTCAAGAGGTGGATGGCCTTTTGCTTGAAAAAAAATATCGTAGTTATTTAGAAGAAGGAAATCAGCTTATTCATGGAGTGTTTGAATTCATACAAAATATTCAAACCCAATATGATTTATATATTGTGACAAATGGTGTTTCTAAAACGCAAGATAAACGTCTGCATAATTCAGGATTACATTCATTCTTTAAGGGCATTTTTGTTTCAGAAGGCACTGGTTATCAAAAACCAATGAAGGAATACTTCGATTATGTCTTTGCACGAATTTCTAATTTTTCTGTGGAGAAAGGATTAATTATCGGGGATTCTTTAAGTGCAGATATTAAAGGTGGGCAGCTAGCCGGGCTAGATACTTGCTGGTTTAATCCTGAAAAGAAGTTAAACGATAGCGGGATAGTTCCGACTTATGAAATTCAAACTTTTGATGAGCTGTATGAAATTTTAAAATGTTAGTTCTTTTGAGGTTTTAAGGAAAATTTTATCATTTTAACCGAGAAGACCCCCTCCTCTAAACGAAGTGAAGGTGGGGGTAGTTCAATTTACTATTCGATATTTGCGCTAGTCGCTTGTTTATTCTCACTATTGTTAGGAAGTGGAAATAAATTTCCAATCATTGCAGCTCCAAGCATCGGTAATAATAAATTAATTGGGAAAAACATAAGTAATAGCACTGTAATAGCGATTGGTTTTCGTAATGCATAGCTTGAAATGGCTGTCGTCACGATAGCTACAGAAGCAATTGGATCTAGCGGTATGACAGTGGCCATAGCATATCCAATACTTGCTCCAGCAAATATAATCGGAAAAATGTGTCCTCCACGCCAACCTGTATTTAAACAAACTGCCGTTATACATAATTTTAAAACACCTGAAAGAAACAGCACCCCAAATGATAATTCTGTCCACTCATTCACTAATTCTTTTAATTGGTGTTCTCCTGAAAACATAGTATATGGGAGGAAAGTTCCGGCAATCCCTAAAATAATGCCACCTATAATCCCTAATGTTAGTTTATATTCTTGAAAAGGATGTACTACTTTTTCCAATGTATGTTCTACCTTGAAGTAAAAATAGCCTATACTAGCACCTATACAAGCAAGAGGTAGAAAGGCAACCCATTCATGAAGCGCAAAAGATCCTTCTCCAAAATTAACAATAAAAGATCCTCGATTATCAAATTTACTAAGCAATAAATAAACAGAAAAACCAGCCAAAGTAGTAGCGACATATACGATAGCTTTTTTCCCTTTGGAAACTTCAGCAAGTCGTTCATTCTCATTTTCACTTGGAGCTAAGTAACCGAATAACGGTGCATTAAAAATAACACTTAAAGTAGCGCCAATTCCAATTTCTGTTAGTCCCTGCATTCCTTTTACAGCAAAATGAAAGCGATCGCCAACCCATGTACAAAGCCCGCCTATAATCCCGACAAGTGCTGCTTCGGGCCCTAAGCTTGCTCCAAATACTAAAACAATAATAGCTGTTAATGTAGCTTGATGTACAAAACGGTATTCAATCCTACCTGTTTTCTTATATTCAGCCATTACCTCTGGCATTAAACGTGGGTATGTACCAAAGTACTTTTGTGATAGTCCAATAAGAAAACCACCGATTATTGTTACACAAATTGTGTAATAAGATGGTAATGCAAATTCTTTGGGTAAATATTCCCAAATGAAATGAATTCCAGCATTGGTGACAACTAAAAATAACCAGACTGTGGCACCAACGATAGAACCTAGAAATATACCGTACATGATGAGTAAATAGTGCATATTTCTCCTAATAGTCAATTTTTATGCCTCCTCTATTTATACGTTATTATGAAAAATTAGAGATTCTAATATAAAAATAATGAATTGAATATGCATATTATCTTTTTAAAGAATTACTTATTCAACATATATTATAAACATTATTAGTATTATTTCTTTTAAAGAAGCAAAATACAAGTGATGTTTAAAGCTTTTGATTTCATCGAAATGATACTGCTCATGTCATGTACGGAAATAAATATAAATTGTCTAAAATGCTATTGTAATCCCTACGAGAATTGTATACTAGTATAAGTTAAAATACGTATTAGATTTAGGAGGTTTCTTGTTTGATTCGTGATTTGAAAGAACAAGCGCTTGATGAGCTTGATGAAAGATGGGGATTAGCAGTAGGAGTTACTACATTGTTCTTTATATTCCCTTTCGTATGGTCTTGGAGCTGGAGTAAAGTAATAGAATCGTTTATGATGGATATTATTGTCATGCTAATGGTTGGGCCCTTAACTTTAGGTGCTTACTATCTTGCCTTAAATACAGTTCGTGACAAGACAGTTGGGATTGGGCAATTATTTAAATGGTGTAAAGGGTTAAATAAGCTTATTAAATCAATTTTAATATATTTACTAATGGATATCTATATTACTTTATGGACATTGCTATTTATCATTCCAGGGATTGTTAAAATTTTCTCTTACACTATGACATTTTTTATTTTAAATGATCATCCGGAATTTTCAATGAACCAAGCTATTACGGAAAGTCGTCGTATGATGAACGGACATAAGATGGATTATTTCTTAATATGTTTAAGTTTTATTGGCTGGTTTATACTAAGTATCCTTACTTTAGGAATCGGTTTCTTATGGTTGATTCCATATTTTTATACTACAAAAGCAGCGTTTTATGAGAAAGTTTCAACAGACTATTATAAAAGAAAATCTTATGTTTAAAAACAACAAAGCATAAATGTTAATGGTTCATGCTTGCTGTTCTTTATAAGCATTTTATAAATTGTTATACCATTGAACGACTTGTGACCTCTTACTTTAACGATTGTGTTATGGTATATGATCTATATATCACTTACAGTAGATGCTTTACACGCAAAATAAGCAAATATTTCATAAATACGAAAATGGCCAAGGGTTCTTTCAAAAAATCCTTGGCCCTTAATTTTTTTAGAATATCACGTGCATGATATCAAGCAGTAGGCTTACCAAATTACCACTATAGAATCTTACAAAACTGTCATGTTGTTGTAAGGTCTAGCGATAGTAAAACAATAGATTTCCCTACATAATAAAGGTATAACAACAAACACAATTTCATGAGGTGATACATATGAATGGAAATAAAGTTTTATCTTCTTTTTCGTACTGGAGTGTTCTTTTTGCCCCTGTCTTATTCCCGCTAATTGTTTGGATTCTCGGAGATCATGAAACAAAAGGTCATGCGAAACGAGCTCTATGGACACATCTTATTCCGGGAATTACTACTTTTATAGGAATGGTAGTATTGGGAATTATGGATGTCGGTTTTAAGCAACCAGGTACAACAATGGCTATTGGCGCAATGATTATGGTATGTATTTGCGGCCTAATTAGTCTATACTTTTTTATTTGGAATATTGTAAAAGGGATTCGAGTAATTAGAGCATAACCTCTAGGGTATCTACTATTCTTCGTATTCATCATTGTAATTCTTATTTAAGCTTACCTTGAGGACAAGGGGATATTTCACTTGTTTCTTTAAATTCGAATTTTGATAATAAACAGTCAATAAAATATTTTATAAATATTCAGAAAAATAATTGACATTAGGAAATTATTGCTATAAAATCAACGGTAATTGCATAGTCTTATCAAGAAAAGGTGGAGGGACAGGCCCTATGAAACCTTGGCAACAGCCGTGTAACGGAATTGTGCCAAATCCTGCAGGTAATAACCCTGAGAGATAAGAAAGAGACTTTAGAGCGTGTTTTCAAACTGCTTCTTTCTTGTTAGGGAAAGAAGCAGTTTTTTTATTTTCTATAAAAGAAAGGAGAATAAGGAATGGGAGAATCATGGGGAAAAGGAACCATTTGTGTGCAAGGTGGTTATACACCGAAGAATGGTGAACCACGTGTTTTACCACTTTATCAAAGTACGACGTATAAATACGATACGTCCGATGATTTAGCAGCGCTCTTTAATTTAGAGGCAGAGGGCTATATTTATACGCGTATTGGGAATCCGACACTAGCAGCATTTGAACAAAAATTAACAGAGTTAGAAGGCGGAGCCGGAGCTGTTGCGACAGCCTCTGGTCAAGCGGCTATTATGCTTGCTGTTTTAAATATTTGTGGCAGTGGTGATCATTTGCTTTGTTCTTCAACCGTTTATGGGGGAACCTTTAACCTGTTTGGAGTAAGTTTGCGCAAGCTTGGTATTGATGTAACATTCTTTAATCCGAACTTAACTGCTGATGAGATTGTGGCACTTGCAACTGAAAAAACAAAGCTGATTTATGCAGAGTCCCTTGGAAATCCAGCGATGAATGTTTTAAATTTTAAAGAGTTTTCAAACGCGGCAAAAGAACTGGAAGTACCGTTTATCGTGGATAATACTTTGGCGACACCATATTTATGCCAAGCGTTTGAGCATGGCGCAAATATTGTTGTTCATTCTACAACGAAATATATTGATGGCCATGCGAGTTCATTAGGTGGAATTGTCATTGATGGAGGAAATTTTGATTGGACAAATGGAAAATATCCTGAGCTTGTCGAACCAGATCCAAGTTATCATGGCGTAAGTTATGTGCAGAATTTTGGCCAGGCGGCATATATTGTGAAAGCTCGTGTTCAACTATTAAGAGACTATGGAAACTGTATGAGCCCATTCAATGCGTATATTAGCAACATCGGTTTAGAAACATTACATTTACGAATGGAGCGTCATAGTGAAAATGCTCTTGCAGTTGCGAAGTGGCTTGCTAACCATGATCGTATTGAATGGGTGAATTATCCGGGATTAGAAAGTAATGAAAATTATCCGTTAGCGCAAAAGTACTTAGCAAAAGGTGCAAGTGGTGTTTTAACATTTGGTATTAAAGGAGGACTAGAATCTGCGAAAGAGTTCATTGCAAATGTGAAGCTGGCAACTCTTGTGACACACGTTGCAGATGCAAGAACATGTGTGATTCATCCCGCTAGTACAACGCACAGACAGTTAAATGAAGAAGAGCAACGTTTAGCAGGTGTTACATCTGATTTAATTCGCTTATCAGTCGGTATCGAAGATGTTTCTGATATTATTGCGGACCTAGAGGAAGCATTAGTTGGAGGCAAAGCGCATGCCGATCATTGTTGATAAGGATTTACCAGCCCGTAAAATATTGCAAAAAGAAAATATTTTTGTGATGACAAAAGAGCGAGCTGAAACACAAGATATACGTGCTCTAAAAATTGCAATTTTGAACTTAATGCCAACAAAACAAGAAACAGAAGCGCAATTGCTCAGGTTACTCGGTAATACACCACTTCAACTGGATGTGCATTTGCTTCATATGGAGTCTCATATATCCCGTAATGTAGCGCAAGACCATTTAACAAGTTTTTATAAAACATTTCGCGATATTGAGGGAGACAAATTTGATGGTCTCATTATTACAGGGGCCCCAATTGAAACACTTCCTTTTGAAGATGTAGATTATTGGGAAGAACTTGGACGCATAATGGACTATTCAAAAACGAATGTAACATCTACATTGCATATTTGTTGGGGAGCACAAGCGGGTCTGTATTATCACTATGGAATTCCGAAATACTCGCTTGAAGAAAAGATGTTTGGTGTATTCGAGCATGAAGTGCATGAGCAGCATGTGAAATTGTTACAAGGATTCGATGAGCTCTTTTTTGCACCACATTCACGCCATACGGAAGTACGCGCAGCTGATATTGAAAAAGTACGAGAGTTGACATTACTAGCAACATCAGAAGAAGCAGGTGTCCACCTTGTTATGGGGCAAGATGGAAAGCATATTTTTGTTCTTGGTCATAGCGAATATAGCTGCGATACGTTAAAACAAGAATATGAACGCGATAAACAAAGAGGGCTAGATATTAAGGTTCCCAAAAACTATTTTAAACATAATAATCCAGCTGAAAATCCACTCATAAGATGGCGGAGTCATGGAAACTTATTATTTTCAAATTGGTTAAATTATTATGTGTATCAAGAAACCCCTTATATTTTGTAAGCTGATCATTATATAACATGTAGCAACGTTTTCTTTACACGGATTACTTTATATTTTTCCGAATGTTCAAAATATATTGTTTTTCAGAATCTTAACTTATATAATGGCATCTAAATACAATTCTTTAGAGGGGTGGACAGTATCATGAATGAAATTCAAGTGGGCTTATTAGGCCTTGGAACGGTTGGCAGCGGTGTGGTTCGTATTATTACGAATCATCAAGATCGTCTTATGCACCAAGTTGGTTGCCCAGTGAAAGTAACAAAAGTATTAGTGCAAAATATTGAAAAAGAGAGAGAGGTCCAAGTACCCTCTACCTTATTAACGAAAAATGCAAATGAAATTATAGATAATCCTGATATTGATGTTGTCATTGAAGTGATGGGTGGCATAGAGGAAGCGAAAGCATATATTTTACAAGCTTTGAAAAATGGTAAACATGTTGTTACTGCTAATAAAGATTTAATGGCATTGCACGGAGCAGAATTACTGACGGTGGCAAAGGAAAATCAAGCTGACTTATTTTACGAGGCGAGCGTAGCTGGAGGGATTCCAATTCTGCGCAGCATTGTAGAAGGACTTTCTTCGGATCTTATTACGAAAGTGATGGGAATCGTGAACGGAACAACAAACTTTATTCTGACAAAAATGTCTGACGAAGGGAGAGCATATGACGACGTGTTAAAAGAAGCGCAGCAGCTTGGATTTGCGGAAGCAGATCCAACATCAGACGTTGAAGGTTTAGATGCAGCAAGGAAAATGACGATTTTAGCTACTCTAGGTTTTTCTACAAATGTAGAGCTTGGAGATGTGAAGGTGAAAGGGATTACTTCCATTACTGAGGAAGATATCGCATATAGTAAAAGCTTAGGATATACAATTAAATTAATTGGACTGGCGAAGCGTGATGGTGAAAAGTTAGAGGTAACAGTTGAGCCAACATTACTTCCGAATACACACCCTCTTGCAGCTGTTCAAAATGAATATAACGCCGTATATGTATATGGTGAAGCGGTAGGAGAAACAATGTTTTATGGACCTGGTGCAGGAAGTTTACCGACAGCGACAGCGGTTGTTTCTGATTTAGTTGCGGTAATGCAAAATGTGCGCCTTGGTGTAACCGGGAATAGCGCAGTTTCTCCGCAGTATGAAAAGGTATTAAAAGAGCCAGATGAAATTTTTGTGAAGAAGTTTTTACGCCTACATGTAAAAGATGAAATTGGTGTGTTTGCAAAAATTACATCTTTATTCTCTGAACGCGGTGTTAGCTTTGAAAAAATTATTCAAATGCCACTCGGGGAGAAAGGAAAGGCTGAGATTGTTATCGTAACACATCGTGCATCACTTGCAGACTATGAATATATTTTACATACATTGGGGACATACGAAGAAATAGATTGTGTGAAAGCAAACTATCGAATCGAAGGAGATGCTAGGTAATGTGGAAAGGTTTGCTTGCTGAGTATAAGGAGTTTTTACCTATTACGGAAAAGACACCTCCCTTAACGTTGCATGAAGGTAATACACCACTTATTTTACTAGAAAACCTTTCAAAGCGGTGGGGCGTAACAATTTACGGGAAAATAGAGGGGGCAAATCCAAGCGGATCGTTTAAGGACCGCGGTATGGTAATGGCGGTAGCAAAAGCAAAAGAAGCAGGGAGCGGAGCGATTATCTGTGCATCTACAGGTAATACGTCTGCATCTGCAGCGGCTTATGCAGCTAGGGCAGGACTGTCGTGCATCGTTATTATTCCAAATGGGAAGATTGCATACGGTAAATTAGCGCAAGCTGTCATGTATGGTGCTGAGATTATAAGTATTGATGGGAATTTCGATCATGCTTTGCAAATTGTACGTAAGCTTAGC
The DNA here is from genome assembly GCF_000374885.1 of Bacillus sp. 105MF. Taxonomy (NCBI): domain Bacteria; kingdom Bacillati; phylum Bacillota; class Bacilli; order Caryophanales; family Bacillaceae; genus Bacillus; species Bacillus sp. 105MF. The sequence goes on from NZ_KB895568.1 coordinate 101,986, forward strand.
GAATCATCACCAATTACACTTGTAAATTCTGTTAATCCATACCGAATTGAAGGGCAAAAAACAGCTGCATTTGAGATTTGTGATGCGCTTGGGAAGGCGCCGGATATTTTAGCAATTCCAGTTGGTAATGCAGGCAATATTACAGCGTATTGGAAAGGTTTCAAAGAGTATCACGAAAGACTTGGTACGGGTTTACCAGAGATGCGCGGCTTTGAGGCGGAAGGAGCAGCGGCGATTGTGCACGGACATAAAATTGAAGAGCCAGAAACAATCGCAACAGCAATTCGAATTGGAAATCCCGCAAGTTGGGAGCAAGCCGCCCTAGCTGCAGAACAATCTCGAGGTAAAATTGACGAAGTAACAGATCGTGAAATTCTTGAAGCGTATGAATGGCTAGCCAAGTATGAAGGAATCTTTGCAGAACCGGCTTCATGTGCTTCTCTTGCAGGTGTTTATAAACAATTGCAAAGCGGGGAAATTACAAAAGGAAGCCAAATTGTAGCGGTATTAACAGGTAACGGTTTGAAGGATCCAAATATCGCCATTGATACGAAGGGAATTCAACCAGTCGTGTTACAAAATGATGAGAAGGTTGTCTTTGATTATATTCAGGGAGCTGTCTTTCGGTAAAATAGATGAAAAAAGCCTATTGTAGCGTTATTCGCTCAATAGGCTTTTTTCATGTGGAGGATTTTTGTACCAATCTGAATAAATGCTTGAATGATCCAGCCTGTTGTAAAGGAAAGGATAATTGTTCCGAAGTAAATAGGCCCATCTAATAAGAAACTGAGTGTCAAAAATAGCAAAGCTAATGAAATTTCTGTTCTGCGAAACGTCCATTTTTTCTTTTCAGACATTGTTAAGACAAAGGCCTCTTGTGGTGCTGCACATAATTGTGTGGAGACATAAATTCCAATTCCAGCGCCAACAAATAGATTTCCGCACACAAGTGTTATATATTTTGGAAGAGAGCGGATTGAATCCATAATGATAGTAATAGAACCAATCCAATCAACAAAAACAGAAATAAGAACCATAGTAACAATTGTTCCGATTGTAATATGCTTCTTATTCAAAAATAGCACAATAAGTGTAAAGGCGAAGTTAATCATAAAAATCCAAAAGCCAATACTTACTCCAAAGTTTTGATATAGCGCAATAAAAAACGAATCATAAGGACTAAGGCCAAAGGAAGTAATAGTTGTCATCATGTTAATTCCAAGAGATAGGATGAGTAGTCCGCTAATAAAAAATATATAGTCTAGTTTTAGACGTATCATATGTTTCAAATCCTTTCTGAATGTATTTGCTAGAAAAGGATATATTGTGGAAAGCTTACCAGGTCAAGAAAGAATTTTTTGATGAGGTTTATTTAAATGATGGGAAGGGGAGGAAATAAGATGACAAATATAAAAAAGATTGCGGAAATTGCCGGTGTATCAGTGTCAACGGTTTCACGTGTATTAAATAATCATCCGTATGTAAGTGATAAAAAGAGGCAGGAAATTTTAGCAATCATTGAAGAGCTAAATTACACCCAAAATGTGAATGCGATTCATTTAGTAAGAGGAAAGACGAATGTGATAGGTGTTATTTTGCCGCATGTAAATGATCAATATTACAGTGCAATTATTGAGGGGATTTCTAAAGAAACGGCCAAAAAAAATTATAATATGATGCTCTGTCAGACGAACTATAGTGCCGAAAAAGAACTTGAAATTTTGCATATGTTAAAAATGAAGAAGCTTGATGGTGTAATTATATGCTCGAGAATGAATGGCTGCAAAACAATAGAAGAATATACAAAGTTTGGTCCGATTGTAACATGTGAAGAAATAGAATCTAAGTGTATTTCTAGCGTACATATTGATCACTATAAGGTGTTTTCGCAGGGGATGAAATACGTAATAGAAAACGGACACGCTCACATTGGATATTGTATTGGCAGAAGTCATAGCGTAAATAGTCAAAAACGAAAACAAGCTTATGAGGAAGCGCTTCAGGAGATTTCTATAGAATCTCGAGAAGAATGGAAGTTTACAGAGCATTTTACAGTAGAGGATGGTCGTGAAGTGATAAGAGCGTGGATTAACATGTCTGTGAAACCAACAGCATTTCTCGTTTCTTGTAATCCAATCGCAGCAGGTATGGTAACGGAAGCAAAAAAACAAGGAATTCGTATTCCTGAAGATCTTGCAATTATTGGATGCGATGACCAAGAGGTGGCTGATGTGTTAGGAATTACAACAATTGCTCATTCTAGTAAAGTAGTTGGTGCGAAAGCATTTGAAATATTATATGAGAAGATAGAGGATGAAAAAATAGATGTGAAGAACATTGAACTTTTACCACAGTTGACCCTTCGTGAAACTACATAATGCATAAAGTATGAAAATCGCTTTTCGAAAAGGCGTTTGGTATAATTAGGGACAATCTATGAGGCTAAAAGGGGTTTTGACATGAGATCCAAATTAGTAAAAGGAATTTTACTCATTACAATTGCATCTTTTTGTTTATTTGCATATGGTTTTATTTCGGGGATTAATGATGTATTAAATCCGAAAGCTTCAAATTTAACTATGAAGACAGCACAAAAACAAGTAAAGGGGAAACAGCACCCTGGAACATTACAAGTTGTCAGTTTAGGCGATTCTTTAACGCGTGGCGTTGGAGATAAAGAAGGAATTGGCTATGTGGGACGAGTGAAAGAAAGTTTGCAGAAGGATTACAAACAAAAGGTAGCATTAACGAATTTAGCTGTTAGTGGTGCGAAAATGCCGGATTTGTTGAAACAAATAGCAAGTAGTGGTGCACAGTACTCAATTAAGCAAGCGGATCTTATCATTTTAACAATTGGAGGAAATGACTTATTTCCAGGATGGGAATCACTTGGAAAGATAGATCTAGAAACATATCGCCCTAATACAGAAACATTTCAAAATCAGGCAAAACAAATTTTAACAGAAATTCGAAAGCTAAATCCAGATAGCCCGATTTTCTGGCTCGGTTTATACAATCCTTTTGAGGATGTTGAAGATTTAAAAGGTTCTTCATCCATTGTTGTAGATTGGAATGCATCTTTAGAGAAGTTAGCAATAGATAATAAAAATGTATATATAACGCCAACGTTTGATCTGTTTCAAAACCGAGGGAAAGAATTATTATACTCAGATCATTTTCATCCGAATGAAATTGGCTACTCATATATGGCGGATCGCTTATTACAAGGCGTTGTAAGTAAGCTGAAGCTAAATGAAGGAGGGGCGAAATGACGACGGTACTTTCAGTACGAAATGTGAAAAAGGTCATTGGGAAAAAGACGCTTGTTGAAAACATTTCATTTGATGTGAACCAAGGAGAAGTGTTTGGATTTTTAGGACCAAATGGAGCAGGGAAAACAACAACGATTCGGATGCTAGTTGGTCTTATTAAAGCGACTGAAGGTACGATTTCTATTGGTGGTTATAATATTAAAGAGAACTTTCGAGAAGCGATGCGGCAAATTGGTAGCATCGTGGAAAATCCAGAGCTCTATACATATTTAACAGGGTGGGAAAATTTAAAGCAATTTGCACGTATGCTTGGCGGTATATCAGATGAACGTATTTTAGAAATTGCGAAAATGGTTCATTTAGACGAGCGTATTCACGATAAAGTGAAAACGTATTCTCTGGGTATGAAACAACGCCTTGGAATCGCGCAGGCTCTTCTTGGAAATCCGAAACTCCTTATACTAGATGAACCAACAAATGGCCTAGATCCAGCTGGTATAAGAGAGATGAGGGAGTTTATACATAAGCTTGTGAAAGAAGAAAACATGAGTGTCTTTATTTCGAGCCACTTACTAAGTGAAGTACAAATGATATGTGATCGTGTCGCTATTATTCATAAGGGAAAAATGATTACAGTTGCACCTATTGAAGAGTTGATTAAAACTGCGAGCGATCGTGTTGAATGGATTGTTACACCGATTTCCCGAGCATTAGAACTTTTAAAAACTTCAAAAGAAGTTAGGGAAATTAGCATAGATGATGAACGTTTATTGTGCCGAATGGATATTACTACAATTAGTGCTTGGAATAAACGCTTTGTAGAAAACGGAATAGATGTACATAGCGTGAAGGAGCTTGTATTTACACTAGAAGATTTATTTATTGAACTCACAGGGAGTGAGAAACATGCGTGAATTTGCGAATCTTGTTTTAAATGAATCAGAAAAAATCTATCGAAAGAAACGTATTGTTGTCGTCATGCTCATATTGGCAATCTTAATTCCTTTGTTTGTTTATGCACAGTATCGTGAAGTGCAGACAACGCAAAAACGCCTTGGTACGAGCGATTGGAAGGTAGCACTTCAGCAGCAAATTGTTGATTCGCAAAATCGTTTAAATAATTCTAGGTTGCCAGAAGAATGGCGGGATTGGCTGAAAGTACGAGTGGAGCAGCAACAATATTATTTAGATCATGATATTAATCCAACAGCACCAGGAGCACCAACGTTTGTACGAGCATTCATTGAACAAGGAATTACATTGTTTATTCCGCTACTTGTAATGATTGTTGCAATTGACATTGTATCGGGAGAACGAAGTGATGGAACGATGAAAATGCTTCTAACGCGGCCGATTCGACGCTTTAAAATTCTTCTCAGTAAATATGTGACGATGTTGTTATTTATCTCACTTATATTGCTCTTGGTGGGGATTTTCTCCTATGTATTATCGGGCGTTGTTTTCGGATATGCCGGGTGGAATTTACCGGTACTGACGGGTTTTGGAATTGATAAAGAAATATTGAATACAAATTTTGTCCACCTCATTCCGCAGTGGCAATATATTTTAATGGCATATGGATTAGCTTGGTTTGTTGCGATTGTTGTGGGAACCATATCCTTTATGGTTTCTGTGTTAATTCGTAATACACCAGCTGGTATGGGAGTCATGCTAGCGGCGTTAATTGCAGGTGGTATCTTAAGTTCCTTCGCAACGTCTTGGGAAGGGGCAAAATATATTTTTAGCGTAAATTTATCGCTCACAGATTATTTATCAGGGAAGTTACCGGCATTGCAAGGTCTATCGATGAGCTTTTCATTGATGAATTTAACAGCTTGGGCTGTAGTTTCTCTTATCATTTCATTTGTCGTATTTACGAAGCAAGACATGGTCAATTAAATGAATAGGAAGTGAAGAGATGGAACATATTTTAAAGAATGATTGGGAGCCGTTACTTGCACCAGAATTCGAGAAACCATATTATCAAAAACTAAGACAGTTTTTAAAAGAAGAATATAGTACCCATGTCATATATCCGAAAGCCAATGATATTTTTAATGCACTACATTATACAAGTTATAAGGATACAAAGGTTGTTATTTTAGGACAAGATCCATATCATGGACCAGATCAAGCGCATGGGTTAAGTTTTTCTGTGCAACCTGGCGTGAAAACACCACCATCACTGCAAAATATGTACAAAGAATTGCATGCAGATCTTGGTTGTGAAATTCCGAATAACGGTTATTTAGTGAAATGGGCAGAGCAAGGCGTATTATTACTTAATGCGGTGTTAACTGTGAGACAAGGAGAAGCAAATTCTCATAAGGGAAAAGGATGGGAGCATTTCACAGATCATGTTATTGAACTGTTAAATGAACGTGAAAAACCTTTAATTTTCATATTGTGGGGGCGCCATGCACAAGCAAAGAAAAAACTGATTACAAACTCGAATCATCATATTATTGAATCTGTACATCCAAGTCCTTTATCAGCAAGACGAGGTTTCTTTGGCAGCAAGCCGTTTTCAAAAGTAAATGACCTCTTATCTAGTATGGATGAGAAAAAAATTGATTGGCAAATTCCAAATCTATAAAAAAGGTAGCTAACAGTCATTCTGTTAGCTACCTTTTTTAATCACTGCGGTTCATTTTTTAATTTTGCATCTAGTACAAATGTACCAAATGGGATAACGGAAGCAATCAACGCACCTAAAGCCCATAAGATAGACTTACGATGTACGATTGTTACTTGAATCACGGCAAAGATGAATAATATAAATAGAACGCCATGAGCCATACCTGTAATTTTAACTGCTGTTGCAAACCCCGCAAAGTATTTTAACGGCATCGCTACAAATAATAGTAGTAGAAAGGAAATCCCTTCGACTAATCCAATTGCTCTTAATCTTCCGATTGGTGTAGATAACATAAAAGTGCCTCCTTAAACATGCGCTTGTATATAGTAAATTTGTATTCTTATTCCAAATAAAATAGTATGTTTTGTTTCATTATATACAAAAACAAAGTTTACACTACGAGAATGTTGTAAAGTTCAAAATATCTTCACAAAGCTACGTACATTTAAATAAAAACCCATTTGAAGTATTTGACTTCAAATGGGTTTTGTGAATGCATCTATATAAGTACAAAAAACCTTTCCTTTTAGATGGGAGAGAGCATCCGTCCATGCATAGAAGCGGTTAGGTCCTTTTTTAGCCCCATGCCCCAAGTTAAAAAAAGGGGGAAAATGAGTGCAGGTCACCTTTTGTTTTCAAAGCAGTAACTTGTATGTTGAAAAATTTATATATTAAACAAGAACTTCGGTTTTTAGCACAAATTTCTCTACAACTTTAGCAACGCCATCATTCATATTCGTGTCTGTTACGTAGTTTGCAATTTCTTTAATGTCATCTGGAGCATTGCCCATCGCAACACCAAGGCCAGCGAACTCGATCATTGTTTGATCGTTGTAGCTATCGCCCATTGCGATTACTTCCTCACGCTTAATACCAAGTTTTTGAATCAATTGATTTAAGCTTGTTCCTTTTGTTACACCAGCTTCTGTGAACTCTAAGAAGTATGGTTTTGAACGCATTACACTTAGTTTGCCTTCTAGCTGTTTTTGAAGTTTTTTCTCTACTTCTACAAGGCGTTCAGCTTCTTTATTCATTAATACTTTTACAACAGGTTCTTGTACAGCAGTGATAAAGCTGTCTACTTCAATAATTGACATGCCTGTAAGAGTTCCTTCAATTTCTGTATATGGATTATTTTCTTCCGTTATAATATCATCGCCCATATACGTATGAATCCAAACATCTTCTTCTTTACTAATTTCATATAGATTGTGAACGATTTCAGGAGATAGTGTACTGCTGAATAATTCTTCATCCGTTTTACAATTAATAATTTTTGCACCATTAAACGATAAGATGAAGCTTCCATATTCTTCTAGACGAAGCTCCTTTGCAATATGACGCATACCAAATGTTGGGCGGCCAGAAGCAAGCACAACTTTTACACCTTGTTCTTGAGCAGTCATTAAGGCCTGTTTTGTACGTTCTGAAATCGTATGGTCATCACGTAGTAAAGTATCATCTAAATCTAAAACAATCATTTTATAAGACATATAGAAAGTTCCTTTCTTTGTTGAAAGTTGATATTGTTAGAAATTCGTTCTAGCAAAACGATGAGGATTAAATAGTAAGACATCGAACCTCTTTAAAGGTACATAAATTGAAAAAAAGATAGAAACCCTTCCTTTTTAGATGGAAGAGAGCATCCGCCCATGCATAGAAGCGGTCAGATCCTTTTCCTGCCACCACGCCAGGTTAAAACAAAGGGAGAAAATGAGTGCAGGTCATCTTTTGTTTTTAAAGCAGTAATGTATATGTGAAAAATCAAAAACCTGATTGGTGATGGAAGTTTCATTTTATATAGTGAGCCTGATTACTGTATTGTTAGTATATATTATCATGGGCATATTGCCCATGATAATTCTATCGTAACAACTCTGAAAGTAGAGTGCAATAATGGAAGTTTTCCAATTTACGATGGTTGTTTTTCCTTTGAACGGGAAAATAAAACTTCAAGCAAAATAGCCATGACAGAACCAAGTACAAGGCCATTGCTTAAAAATGATGCTAAAAATGGTGGCAGGGTCGAAAATGCCTGCGGCGGGACAAACATAACCCCGATTCCTGTGAAAAGAGACAGACCAGCGACGCGGAATAAACGCTCTTTATTTTCTACGGTGTCATATTCACGGAAGGCAAGACCAATCATACTTGCAAATACAGGATAAATAGCAGCATATCCAACGGCGACAGGAATAGCGGCGAAGAATGATGTAATCTTTGGAAATATACTAATTACAATAATAAAACTTGACCCTAATAGGAAAGGAAGGCGTTTATAAATATTTGTTGTTGCAATAAATCCAGCTGAACCTGAAATAGCTACTGGTCCAATTGCTGAGAAAAGACCACCTAAAAGCTGATTTATGCCCGTTATAATTCCGGCATGTTTGAATCGATTTTGAACTGCACCTTCTTCATATTTAGAAACAACCTTTTGCACAACACGGATGCTTGCCAACATGTTCGTTAAGAGCAACAGTGTGACAAAGACAACGGTAATTGCCATGTTCCATTCGATACGAGGCAATCCAAACACGAATAGAGACGGTAGACGGATGATATCTGTTACCGGTGTAACCGGATTAGATAATCCGAAGCATGCAAATAGGATCCATCCAAAGACAATGCTGAACAGAACAGAGTATTGTCCAATAATAGGTAGCTTCATAATAAAAAAAGATAGTAAAATAACAATGAGTGAAAGAATAAAGACGTTTGCTTGTACTTCAGTATGTTGTCCATCAAGGCCGAACATTCCTTTTAGAAAAGAACCGCTGAGCTGGGCAACGAGAAGGAATAAATATGTTCCAATTACTGTTGGTGTAAAATAACGGACAAGTTTATCAATAAGTCCAAAAATACTAAGGATAATACAGATGATGCCGCTTAACAGAAATGCGTATTGTAAGACGCGGAGTGTTTCATTATTTGATCCAAATAATACGACACCTAAACTCGCGTATAGTGAGAAGATTCCCCACCAAAGACCAGCTGGCCCTTCTTGAATCGGTAGCCTATGACCAAATATAGCTTGCAGAAGGCCAGCAAAGCCAAGAACAAATAACGTTCGTTGTACAAATGCAATTGCTTCAGCACTTTCAAGGCCATAACTAGCAGCAACACTAATTGGTACAATGAGGCTACCGGCCAAAATAAATAATGCCCATTGCAAGGCAGAAAGAAATGTTTTCATTATATCAACCTCTTTCGTAGATTCCGCTTCTAGTATATACGTATTTCATTTCCTCTGGCAAAGATTGTAGTAGAGAAAAGAGTTGAAGAATGAGATGAATGCACGCAGGCAATTATGGATTGCAGTTATATGTATGTGTTTTGTTGTAGTTCTTGGAACAATCGGATTTATGATGATAGAAGAGATTAGTTTGTTTCAAGCCTTTTGGATGACAATGATTACAGTATTAACGGTTGGGTATGGAGATGCAGTTCCATTAACACAAGCTGGGAAGATTTTTGCGCTTCTTATTATTCCTGTTGGTGTAGGAATTGTTACATATGCAATCGGGGTAGTAGCAGCAATGATTATTGAGGGGAATTTATTTCATGCAGTGCGGAGGAAGAAAATGGACAAACAAATAGCGCAAATACAAGATCATATTATTGTATGTGGTTGTGGTAGAGTAGGACTTCAAGTTGTACACGAATTACAGGAAAAGAATATTCCATTTGTTGTTGTTGATAAAGAAGAAGCAGTACTAGAGAAAGAGAAGCTTTTATATGTACATGGTGACGCCACGGAAGATCAGGTGTTACGTAAGGCGGGGATTACAAGGGCTGCTGGCTTAGTAGCAATTGTTGCGAATGATGCTGAAAATGTATTTATTACATTAACAGCGCGAGGATTAAATAGTACAATTAAAATTGTGGCTAGAGCTGAAAAGCCAGAAACGGAAGGGAAATTACGCCGTGCTGGTGCCAATAAAGTTATTAATCCATCCAGTATGGCTGGAATTCATATTGCAAAAGGAATCGCAAATCCGTTAACGGTTCATTATATTGATACGGTACTTTATGGAACAGATCAGGCTTTTGCAATAGAGGAAGTTCAAATTGGCGAAAGGTCTTTTTTAATTGGAAAAACATTGATAGAAAGCAATGTGAGAAATCAATTTGATGTTACAATTTTAGCGATTTTACGAGATAGAAATATTATTCATAATCCAACAGGGCAGGAAAAATTACAAGAACATGATATGATAATAGTATTTGGTCCAGTAGAGAAGCTGGGGCAATTTGAGAAAGAACTACAAAGTACGAGGTGATTAGGAATGCAAATATCGAGCGATAAAATTTTAAATAAAATGGCAAATGAAGTTGCGAAAGCAAAAAATAGTGAAGGACGAAAGGCAAAAGAACATCTTTTAGTGGTTCGTGCTTTATGTGATTTATTATTAGATGAACAGGTTGAAACTTCTGCATATGTAGAGCCAAGGCTACAATCACAAGTTATAACACCACATCCGACGATGACGGTTCAACCGATTGCGGCGGTTTCTGGAGAACCTGTCTATATAAAAGAAGATGGTGCAAATGGTAATTCGTTATTTGATTTCTAAAAGCTAAATTGGTTGGCTAATATGTAAAAATTTCTTATTATAAAGATAAAAAAGGGGAATTCCAATGAAAATTTTCTTCTTATTGGGCTGTATTACAGCCGGGTTATCTGTCGCGTTAGGTGCTTTTGGTGCACACGGTTTAGAAAATAAGGTTTCTGCAAAAATGTTAGAAGTTTGGAAAACAGGTGTTACATATCAAATGTTTCATGCTGGAGGATTATTTGTTGTTGCGTTATTAATGGATAAGATTCAATCTTCTCTTGTAAGCACAGCAGGCTGGTTTATGGTAGCGGGAATTATTATGTTCTCTGGAAGTCTATATGCATTAAGTACGACGGGGATTAAGTTTTTCGGACCGATTACACCACTTGGTGGTGTAGCGTTTATTGTAGGCTGGATTTTACTAGGAACTGCAGTTGTAAAAGGATTATAAAGACAAAAACAAAAGCTGGCAAATGCCAGCTTTTTTTATGGTCTTGGAGCATAGGTTGCTGGTTGGCTAGGTAAATACGTGATTTCTCCAGGGAATTCTACATAATCTAAGTAAATCATAAGTAGTAAGAATCTTTTTCCGGATTTTGGTTCGCTGATGACGATGTGATCGCGTCCAGCTGCTTCAATAATTCCTGTATAGGATTGTGTGCCAAGTGAACTACCGCGCTCATATGTCATAACAATAGTTGCTGGTTTTCCTTTGTTTAAGCGAAGGATGTTTTCAATATATGATTGCTCTAGTGGGAGCATACCTTGAGATACTGCAAGTTGTGCTTGAGCAGTTTGTTGCTGCATAGCTTGCTGTTGCATAGCTTGTTGCTGCTGCGGCGTCATTTGTTGTTGTGGTTGCATATATCCCCCTGAAGGTTGATAAAAACCTGTTCCATAGTATGGATTTTGTTGCTGTGCCATTACAAGTCCCTCCTCGTTTTCATTCCTCAATATACTGCTGGACAATCCCCGGCGGATGGTTGAAAGAAGCAGTGTTTTTTAAAACGGCCTGAATTTTGTTGATTATACCAAGTTGGTGGACAAGCACCTTCGGGCCTAAAAAACCATAAGGCAAAATTGGCAGGCCAAAAACGTTGCCCTTCAATTGTACGCCTTGCAAGGGCAATGTCCTGTTCACGGGCTCGTTGATAAAAGTATCCTTTCTGCGTTGCTTCAAAACCACCTGGATTTTGATAAACCATTTGGCGTAAATTCCGTATTTGTTTAAAATCTAAGCAATTTCCTCGAACGCGATTTACACCGACATTTCCAACCATCAACATGCCTTGTTGACCTTCACCTTCAGCTTCTGCACGCATCAGTCTAGCTAATAATTTTACGTCTTCTTCTGTATAGTTGATAACGCCCATTATGTTTCACCTCTCTTTATGGATTGCACTAGAGAAAGAGGTTTATTTCTAGATGAATTGTGGAACAATTACTAGTTCATACGTATGAGGAAAAGGACTCAGATATGACAACCAAACAAAGTTTTAGCATGATATGAGTATTGAATGCACTTGAACATAATAAAAAAGCTAGCAATATGCCAGCTCTTTTATTATCCAAATATTTTTGACCATATATTTGAGAAGAAATCACCGATTGATCGCATTGTTAATACGAACCAATTTGCCTTTTCTACTTCTTCTGTTGTTTTTGCAGCGATTTTCATCTTCTTACTTCCATCTAAGAAACCGTATTGATCAGTTGATTCTAAAACGAGTGAGCCTACTTTTGCATCTTTTTTGATTGGTGCAACTACTTTTCCATCTTGGGAAAGTGATTTATCTGCCTCAGTAGAAATTGTATAAGGTGGTTTACTTCCTTTTTTTGTGATTACCGTTATCTCTTTTTCTGGTTTCACAGTTACAGTATCTTCTGTTCCTTTTACAACAGAAATTGTATTATTTTTATCTATTTTTAATTTCTGTTTTTCAAAGTTATTAAATCCGTAATCAATTAATTCACGTGATTCTGTGAAGCGCTCATCCATTGATTTTGTTTTAATAATAACGGAGATAAGACGTAAGTCACCGCGTTTTGCAGAAATTGTAAATCCATACCCAGCTGTATCTGAACTTCCCGTTTTTAAACCATCTGTTCCTTCATAAGCAAAAGCAGCACCTGGTAACATCCAGTTCCAGTTTTCCATGCGAATTGGTTTTGGATGGTTATCTGGAAAGTTTCTAAATCTTTGTTTTGTATCCTCTAATATTTCTGGATACTTTGTAATAATTGTTTTTGATAGAATACCCATATCGCGAGCTGATAAAGAGTTTTCACCATTCGGATCTGTTCCTTCCGGATGTTTTCCTTTTAAATCAGCATTATTTAATCCGGTAGCATTTACAAATTTATATTTTTTTAACCCTAGTTTTTTTGCGTGTTCATTTGCAAGGTTTAAGAAGTTTTTTTCACTTCCCGCAAGAAGTTCAGCAAGCGCAATGCTGGATCCATTTGCAGAGAAGATAATAATAGAATGATATAATTCTTTAACTGTATATTGTCGTCCTTTTTCGAAAGGAACGTTAGAGAATTCATTATTACGGGAAATTTCATAAGCGTAATCAGAGATGTTTACTTTTGTATCCCATGTTATTTTTCCTTCTTTAATTGCTTCCAAAACGGAGTAAACAACAATAAGTTTTGACATGCTGGCAATAGCTAGTAATTCATCTGGATTTTGCTCATGCAGTATTTTTCCTGTATCTGCATCAAACAGAATGGCCGCCGCCGCTTCTATATGTATTTTTTCTTCTGCATGGGAAGTTGTTACTCCTAAGGAATAAAATGACAATAGAAACGCTAGTAAAATAGATAAAATTTTCCTCATATACATTATCACCTTCGCATCGTTATTAGCATATAGCTCGTACCATTTTAGCATAATTTTGAATATAAGAAAGTTATAATTTAACAGGGAATTTGACGATTTCTTGTCTAATATTGTTTGAATTTGACGAAAAAAGAGGATTTTGAAGAGTTTTGATAGGATATTAAGAAAAAGGAACGAATTTCGTTCCTTTTTTGTACTATACGTATAAAAATTTTGCTACTTTTTCGCGTGGTAAGATGTTACCAACAAAGAATGTTCCGAATTCACCATAGCGAGCACTTACTTCATCAAAGCGCATTTCATATACAAGCTTTTTAAATTGAAGGATGTCGTCAGCGAATAGCGTTACACCCCACTCGTAATCGTCAAAGCCGACAGAACCTGTAATAACTTGACGTACCTTACCTGCATATTGACGACCAATTTTACCATGGCTGTACATAAGTTTTTTGCGTTCTTCCATTGGAAGCATGTACCAGTTATCATCACCTTGACGACGCTTGTCCATTGGATAGAAACAAATATGATTTGCTTCTGGTAATTCAGGGTATAAGCGTGCTAGGATTTGAGGGTTTTGGTATGGATCTTCATCAGCTGGAAGGTAGTTACTTAACTCAACAACAGATACGTAAGAGTATGCAGGAACCATATATTCAGCTAATGTTGTTTTATTTAATTCTGTTTCAATTTCATTTAATTCTTCCATTGTTGGACGTAAAATCATAAACATAATATCCGCCTTTTGACCAACGACTGTATACATTGCATGACTACCTTGTTTTGAGGATGCGACCTTGTTCCATTTTTCGATGACGTTTAAAAATTCAAACATTGCTTGTCCGCGTTCGTCACTAGATAATGTTTTCCAAGCTGACCAGTCGATAGAACGTAAATCATGTAAACAATACCAACCATCTAACGTTTTTGCTGCTTCACTCATTCTATTCACCTCAGTTAATGATATTTTACACGTTAACTATAGCATATATAGGTTTAAAGTTACCTGTGTAAAGCTTAGGTGCATAAAATTGTCACATTTTAAAAATGCTAGGAAGAGAATATGTATAAATCCATTTTGTTTTCACTTGGCATGGGGTGGAAAAATTTCCTGATTGCTTCTATGCATAGCCGGATGCTCTCTCCCATCTAAAAAGAAAGGTTTTTCATCAATGTTTTATAACAAATTAACCATGCTGAATTTTATGAAAATATAATCATTTTTATTTTATCTATTTTTTAGGAGCTATAAGTTTAAAATATAGATGAAAAGAAGTATTCTTAAAAGTAGAGTTTTTTTAACATTTGTAGGAGGGTTTATTCGTGAGCGATTTATTTACAGCAGTAAAAGAAAAAGTTCAAGGAAAAGGTATTTCTATCGTACTTCCTGAAGGAACTGATGAAAGAATTTTAGGCGCTGCAGAGCGTTTAGCAAAAGAAGGGTTAGTAAAGCCAATCTTAGTTGGGAATAAAGAAGAAATTAGCGCAAAAGCTGCTAGCATGAACTTAACATTAGCAGGTGTTGATATTTATGACCCAGCTACATATGAAGAAATGGATGCAATGGTAGCATCTTTCGTTGAACGCCGTAAAGGGAAAGCGACAGAAGAAGATGCACGTAAAATCCTTAAAGACGAAAACTACTTCGGTACAATGCTTATATACATGGGTAAAGCACACGGTTTAGTAAGTGGTGCAGCTCATTCTACAGCTGACACAGTTCGTCCAGCACTTCAAATCATTAAAACAAAACCAGGTGTTACAAAAACTTCAGGCGTATTCATCATGGTACGTGAAGATGAGAAGTATGTATTCGCTGATTGTGCAATCAATATTGCACCAAACAGCCAAGATTTAGCTGAAATTGGTATTGAAAGTGCGAAAACTGCTGAGTTATTCGGCATCGATCCACGTGTTGCAATGTTAAGCTTCTCTACAAAAGGTTCTGCGAAATCTCCAGAAACAGAAAAAGTTGTAGAAGCAACTCGCATTGCGAAAGAAATGGCTCCTGAATTAACATTAGACGGTGAGTTCCAATTTGACGCTGCATTCGTACCATCTGTAGCTGAGAAAAAAGCACCAGGTTCTGTTATTAAAGGTGATGCTAACGTATTTGTATTCCCAAGCTTAGAAGCTGGTAATATCGGTTACAAAATTGCACAACGCCTAGGTAATTTTGAAGCAGTGGGACCAATCTTACAAGGCTTAAACATGCCAGTAAACGATTTATCTCGCGGTTGTAACGAAGAAGAAGTGTACAAGCTAGCTTTAATTACAGCAGCTCAAGCACTATAATTAAAAAGCCCCGCTATATAGCGGGGCTTTTATTACTTTTCGAGATCAAGTGCTTTATTATTGCGATCGATGATACGTTGTAAATTCATTTCGTACAAAGGAACTTCATCAACTGTTAATTGTGATGGTGTTAATTTGGGTGCGAAATGCTGTAATGTTTTTAACAGGCGCATCATTAAGTCTTGAACGGTAATCGTTTCACCAAGTAGTTCAGACAATGAGGCCATTGTACTTGGAACAATTTCAGGATACGTGAATCTTGTTTCTTTTCCTTGAATTGCTAAGTTGTAGAAATCACGAACAAGTGCCGCGCGTTCGGAGCCACTGCCTGTAGCACATAAATAAATTTGTACGGCAATCCCTCCGCGAATGCGGCGCTGTGAAATACCTGCGAATTTTTGATCGCGAATACTTAAATCATAGCTACCTGGACAATAAGAGCCAACGATTTCTTTTGCCTCGATATCGACATCGTAATCTTTTAACATTTCCTTAATTAAATGCCACATCGTATCGTATCCAAGATCGATATCAATTCCTTTTTCTGTTTCTTGGAATAGAAGTGATATATTTAAAACCCCTTCATCAAGTACGACTGCAAGACCACCTGAATTGCGGACAATGACATGGAAGTCGTTCTTTTTTAAAAAGGAAATCCCCTCATTTAAATGAGGAAGGCGAGAATCTTGAATGCCAAGAACAATTGTATTGTGATGAACCCAAGAGCGCATTGCTGAAGCAGATGTACCATTTCCGATTGTTGTACATAGCGTATCATCCATTGCAAATGACTGTAGAGCATGAAAAGTCTGGCCTAAACTAGACTGATCTACGATACGCCACTCTGGTTGAGATAAAATCGAACGGGAATTGCTCATATAACTAACCCCTTATCTATAAAATGACAATCTTTATTATAGCAAACATGGAGCAAAATGATGTAGTGGTTGACGGAAAGAAAATGAAATATGAAGGTAATGTAATTATTGGCGATGCACGTAAATATGCAGATATGTACACAATCGTAAGCGATGTATCATATCAAACAATTAGTCAGTCAGTCAGTAAAAACAATTGGGGTAGTAGCATGTAAAGGAAATCCGAAAAAAAGAGATTTCCCAGATATAAAGAGAGAGTCTAAAATATATAAATTCATTTTGATTTTTCAACATATAAGTCGCTGCCTCGAAGAATAAAAGGTGACCTGCACTTGCTCTCTCTCACCTAAAGATTAGGTTTTATGTCGGTTTTTCAATTTGTACTTATATAGAAGAAGCTTATATGATTGAATCAAAATAAAAAGGATGCGTTCATCGCATCCTTTTTATTCTGCAATTTTTTCTAAATTACCGTTTCGATCCATGCGAAATGAGGTTTGCGTTTGCTCTTCATCATCCATTAATGCTAATTTACGAGCACGGTTCATAATATTCATGAGCGTTTCGTAGTCTTCTTGTACTGTATTAGATTGTTGTTCTAGCTTTTCTAGTTTCTTCTCTAATTCTTCATTTCGAAGCATTTGCGCCTTAATTTCTTGTTTCAATCTCACATTCTCATTTTCAAGAGCTGTTACTTTTACGCTTGAAGACCCTACCGTTTGTAAAAAGTAAATTACATCTTGCATTGTTATAGAGGTACTAGATACAGCTGGTTCCGAACGTGGAACGGTGTTATTTACGACTGGCTCTTCATCGACTGTAATTACTGCTGAAGCTGATGGCGTATAAAGCAGGCGTTTTTTCGCATGTTCACCACTAGCAGCTCTCATTTTATCTTTTCGATGTCTTTTTGCTAGTTGCAGCGCCTGTTCATAGCTATAACGAACGACAGCATTCCAACGAAAACCACAAGCAGCTGATGTGCGATTTAACTGATCGCCAACTTCTTCAAATGCATTTAATTGTGTACTTCCTTCTCGAACATGACGTAGTACGGTTTCAGCGAGTAATAAATCATCTTCGTCTGTCCAAGCATCTTGTCTTACTTTCATAGATTCAACTCCCTTTCTTTTTATAAACTTCCTATTTTTATAATGGACAAAAGAAATTGCTTTTATACAAAGCTTTTAAAAATATGGTAGATTTTGATAAAGAAGAATTTCTATACAAATCCATTTTGATTTTCCAACATAAAAGTCGCGGTTATGAAGATGCACTCGTTTTCTCTCTTTGTTTTTACTTGGCATGGGGCAGGAGACCGCGCCTATGCATGGCCGGATGCTTTCTCCTACCTAAAAAGAAAGGTTTTTATATGGTTTTTTTAATTTGTACTTATATATGTGGATGAATTGTGCTTATAAAGAGAGGGATAACGAGAAAATATTAGAAATGAATCGTACAGAGGAAAACTTGCATCAACCTTCAAAGAGCGGTAAAATACCATTTAGTGTTTATTTTTAAATGTACTTGTGAAAAGTTGAAAATAGAGGAAGTGTTATATAGAATGGGAAATGAATTTCGTGTGTGTGATGATTGTCAGGCAACGAATATTAAGACGCTGATACCACGACTCAAAAAGGTAGATTCATGTGCAAATATCGAAGTTGGATGTCAATCATATTGTGGACCGGGACGTAAAAAGTCGTTCGCTTTTGTTAATAATCGTCCAGTTGCAGCACCAAATGAAGATGAACTGATTAAAAAAATTGAAGCAAAACTAAATAAATAAGAAAAAGAAGAGTAAACAATCTACTCTTCTTTTTTATGTTCTAAAAAAGAAAAATTATTTTTAAATAAGGAAAGGTAGAGGACTGTTATTGGGTCATTTACTAGTGGATAAACTTCCTATTATGATATCGGTTTCGTATGAACTACATTAGTTTTATATAGCAAAATAATGGTTGACAGCCTTTTGTAATGGTAGGTAGAATAGAAAATGTGATTCTGATAATCATTATCAAAAAGGGTGGATACACCCAATTTTCTTTTTGCTGTTTCTTGAGAATAAATCTCATTTTGTTAAATATATGTTGTTGGTTAGGATGGTTGAGGGATGGAAGCTAGTGCGAGGAGTATAGAACAACAAGAAGTAAATGTGAAAGAGATTAAGAGCAGACCGCTTATTGCTTCTATTATTTTAATAGCGGGAACAATTTTATTAGCTTTAAGTATGGCAACTTCAATTTCATTTGGTGCAGCGGATATTAGTTTAAAGACTGTATGGCAAGCTGTCTTTCAGTTTGATGGTTCTTTGACGCATCATAATGTGATTTGGGAGCTGCGCATGCCTAGAGCAATTGGCGGTGTTGTTGCTGGTGCGTTTTTAGCGGTATCCGGTGCCATTATGCAAGGAATGACGCGAAACCCGCTCGCATCTCCATCATTAATGGGGATTACTGATGGGGCTGTGTTTGGAATTGCAATTATGTATGCGTTTTTTCCAAATTCACCGTATTTAATGTTTGTTATCGCTTCTTTTGTTGGAGCAGCATTTGGTGCAAGTATTGTATACGGCATTGGAGCTTCTTCACCAGGAGGATTAACACCTGTTAAGTTAGCGTTAGCTGGAGCGGCAATTAGTGCTTTACTTGGGGCTATTTCATCTGGAATCGCTTTGTATTTCAATCTTGCTCAAGAGGTGAGTATGTGGAATGCAGGCGGTGTTGCTGGTGTGAAGTGGCAAAGCATTGATATGTTATTGCCGATTGGACTTATTTGTCTCGTTATTGCGATTATGATGTCCAGGTACATTACAATCTTAAGTTTCGGTGAAGAAATTGCGATTGGACTTGGACAAAATACAACATTAATTAAATTTATCGGAACTGTACTTGTTCTTGTTTTAACAGGTTCAGCCGTATCTATGGCAGGATCCGTTGGGTTTGTTGGGCTTGTAATCCCCCATATGACACGTTTTCTTGTCGGTTCAGATTATAGATGGGTTATTCCATGTTCTGCTATATTAGGCGGATTGTTAATTGAATGTGCGGATATGTTATCTCGTATTATTAATCCGCCGTTTGAAACACCAATCGGTGCGATTACAGCACTAATTGGCGTTCCATTCTTCCTCTACTTAGCACGTAATGAAGGGAGAGGAAAAATGTGAGAACAAGCGTCTTAACAAAAAAGAACATTTCAATTGTAACGATTTTGGCTGGATTAATCTTTTCAGTATTCCTTATTAGTTTAAATACAGGAACGTTTAAAATTCCACCAATGGATGTGTTAAAGTCATTGGTCGGGCTAGGAGCAGAAGATCAGTCCGTTATTTTATTCGAATTTCGTATGCCACGTATGGTTATTGCCATCTTAGTTGGTTCAGCATTAGCGGTATCCGGTGCCATTATGCAAGGATTATCACGAAATCCACTTGCTGATCCTGGAATTATTGGTATTAATGCCGGGGCGGGATTGACAGTTGTTGTTTTCGTATATTTCTTTTTTGGAAAAGTCGGGACGGGTACACTTCTATCTGTATTCATTCTTCCATTCTTTGCATTAGTTGGTGCAGTGTTAGCAGCAGTTATCATTTATGCACTGGCATGGAAGGACGGCGTTTCATCAACTCGTTTAATACTTGTCGGTATTGCAGTAGCAGCTGGGTTTAGCGCTGTTAGCTTAATTTTTTCAATGAAAATGACATCGAATGATTTCCGTTTTGCAACGATTTGGTTAGCGGGAAGTTTATGGGGAACAGATTGGAAATTCGTATTAAGCGTACTTCCATGGATGCTCATCTTTTTACCAATTGCGATTCGGAAAGCGCATGTGTTAAATGTAATGAATTTAGGAGATGCAGCGGCAGTTGGACTTGGTGTAAACGTAGAGAAAGAAAGACGCAAATTATTATTCATTGCTGTTTGTTTAGCGGGAGCATCTGTTGCGGTTGCTGGTGGAATTGGTTTTATTGGTTTAATGGCACCGCATTTAGCAAGGCGACTCGTTGGCGGAAAGCATCAAATTATGTTGCCTACAGCGGCATTAATTGGAACGCTCTTGCTGTTATTTGCAGATTTAATTTCACGAAGTGTGTTAACGACATCAGAAATACCGGTCGGTCTTGTTATTTCTGTAATTGGTGCACCGTATTTCATTTATTTACTTATGAGAACAAAATAAAGGGAGGCATTTTGTATGGCAACTTTAGCGGTTGATTCGGTATCTGTTGGTTATAATGAAGGATTAATTATTGATGGATTGTCAGTTGAAATTCCAGAAGGGAAAATTACAACAATTATTGGGCCGAATGGATGCGGAAAATCCACATTGTTAAAAACAGCTTCTCGTATTTTGAAAGCAAAACGAGGTACTGTTTACCTAGATGGAAAAGCAATTGAGAAACAGCCAACAAAAGAAATCGCAAAGAAAATGGCGATTTTGCCACAAACTGCAGAAGTGCCAACTGGTCTTACTGTGTTTGAACTTGTTTCTTATGGCCGTTTCCCTCATCAAAAAGGGTTTGGCACGTTGAAGGAAGAAGATTATCGCTACATCCACTGGGCACTTGAGGTAACAGGGATGACAGAATTTGCGAATCGTTCAGCAGAAGCCTTATCGGGTGGTCAACGTCAACGCGTTTGGATTGCAATGGCTCTTGCGCAAGGTACGGATTTACTCGTACTAGACGAACCAACTACATACTTAGATATGGCTCACCAACTGGAAGTATTAAATTTATTAAAAAAATTAAATCAAGAAGAAGGCCGCACAATTGTCATGGTTATTCATGATTTAAACCATGCTTCTCGTTTTTCAGATCATATGGTTGCTTTGAAAGCTGGTAAGTTAATGAAGCAAGGGACACCAGATGAAGTAATGACAAGTGAAACGCTTCGCAATGTGTTTGAAATAGAAGCACAAATTGTTCCATGTCCTGTAAACTGTAAACCAATTTGTTTAACATACGATTTAATGATGATTAATAATCAGTTACGTGAGAAAGCATAGATGGAATCTTCCCCTTTTACTTTGATAGAGGGGAGGGATTCTAATGGACGTTGAGCTTCTCATTCGAGCTGGGAAGTTGAACGCCCGTTAGAACGGGTTATATATAACGATTAATAAATATATAGTAATAAATTGTTGGTTGTAGTTTCTTATAGTGATATGTAGCTTATAAGAGAAATACATCCAGAAGGAGTGGGAATATGAAGAAATTCAAAGCGACGTTACTAGCAATGGTACTAGTAGTTACTTCTGTACTATTTGCAGCTTGTTCTTCTGATAAGAAAGAAGAAAAGAAAGCAGATGCGAAAGTTGAAGAGCGCACTGTACAACATGCAAAAGGGGAAATTAAAATTCCTGCAAATCCAAAGAAAATTGCTGACCTTAGTGGTTCAACAGAAGAATTATTAATCTTTGGAATGAAACCAATCATTACTGCAAATACGTCTCAAGAGAAAATCGATGCACATATTGCAGATAAATTAAAAGATGTAAAACCAGTTGGCTCTGCATGGGGCGATAAAATTAACATTGAAGCAGTAGCTGCTACAAAACCAGATTTAATTCTTGTGAACAACCGCCAGGAAAAAATTTATGATCAATTATCTAAAATTGCACCAACAGTTATGTTAAAAACTCCATTAGATCAATGGCGTCCAAAGTTTGAAGAACTAGGTAAAATCTTCGGTAAAGAAAAAGAAACAACTGCATGGTTCAAGGAATATGATGAAAAAGCAAGTAAATTACACGATAAAATCGTTGCAAAAACTGGTGATGCGAAGTTCATGAAGATGGCTGCATATCCAAATGCATTCCGTGTATATGGTGACTACGGTTACGGTAGCGTACTCTTTAAAGATTTAAAATTATCAGCTGTTCAAGGTACACCAACTGATAAACCGCTAGTACAAGTACAAAAAGAAGCTTTAATTGATTACAACCCAGACTACTTATTCGTATTTACAACTGGTGATGGTTCTCAGCGCTTAAAAGAATTCCAAGAAGAAACAATTTGGAAAAACATGAACGCTGTTAAGAACAACCACGTATTCACAATCAAAAACGAAGACCTAAACAAAGGGTACTTCCCACTTGGTAAAGAAATGATCTTAGACGAAATTGCTGAGTTTGTTTTAGGAAAATAATATATACAGAAAAATCACTTTCGTTTTGGCGAAGGTGATTTTCTGTATATAGGGGAATTTTATGCATTTCTATAGTCTTTCGTTTATAATAAAGATAAGAATGTAGTAAGGAAGGAGGGTGTCGATATGGTATATTTAAACGACAAACTCAGCGAAACAAAAGTGTTTAAAGACCCAGTACATAAATATGTACACGTGCGTGATCGCGTAATTTGGGATTTAATCGGAACGAAGGAATTTCAACGTTTGCGCCGTATTAAGCAGCTTGGAACGACATTTTTTACATTTCATGGTGCGGAACATAGTCGCTTTACTCATTCATTAGGTGTATATGAGATTATTCGTCGTATGATTGATGATGTGTTTGATGGCAGACCAAATTGGAATGCAGAAGATAGATTATTATGTTTATGTGCAGCGCTCTTGCATGATGTTGGACATGGTCCGTTCTCACACTCCTTTGAAAAAGTTTTTTCATTAGATCATGAGAAGTTCACACAAAAAATTATTGTTGGTGATACGGAAATCAATGATGTACTCGGCCGCGTAGACCGAGAGTTTCCACAAAAAGTAGCAGATGTTATTGCGAAAACGTCTGATAATAAATTAGCAATTAGTATGATCTCTAGTCAAATTGATGCAGATCGTATGGATTATTTATTAAGAGATGCCTATTTTACTGGTGTGAAGTACGGGAATTTTGATATGGAGCGTATATTGCGTGTCATGCGCCCATACGGAAATCAAGTAGTAATTAAAAATAGCGGTATGCACGCTGTTGAGCATTATATTATGAGTCGCTATCAAATGTACTGGCAAGTGTATTTCCATCCGGTAACGCGCAGTGCAGAAGTTATTTTAACAAAGATTTTACACCGTGCGAAAACATTGCATGAGCAGTATTATACATTTAAGTATCATCCTGTTCATTTCTATTCTTTATTTGAAGAAGAGGTAACAGTAGAGGATTATTTAAAGCTAGACGAGAATGTAATGTATTATTATTTCCAGGTATGGCAAGATGAAGATGACCAAATTCTAAGTGATTTATGTCGCCGTTTTATGAATCGAAATCTCTTTAAATATGTAGAATTTACAGAGAATCATGGTTTAGATAATTGGATGGAATTAAGTAGTTTATTTAAAAAGATTGGACTCGATCCAGAGTACTATTTAGTTGTTGATTCAACATCGGACTTACCGTATGACTTTTATCGTGCCGGAGAAGAAGAAGAGCGGCTTCCAATCTTGCTTCTTATGCCAAATGGAGATCTCAGAGAGCTTTCGCGTGAATCTGATATTGTAGAAGCGATTACTGGTAAGAAGAGAAGGGATCAAAAACTTTTCTATCCGCATGATTTAATCTATGAAGATGGAAGAAAAGGAAAATATAAAGAGAAAATTATTGAGTTATTAGAAGGAAAGAAATAAGAAGCAGTCATAGGACTGCTTCTTAGTAAAGAAAACTGAAATTATTTGTCGCTTAAGCGTTTTCCGCCAACTGCATAATGATTTTTAGACATTTCTTCGATGAAAACAACGATGTTTTCTTCTGGAGCACCAGTTGTTTCGCTTACTGCTGTTGTTACTTTCTCAGCAAGAGCTTTCTTTTGTTCTTCTGTGCGTCCTTCTAGCATTTTCACTGTTACGTATGGCATGTACAATCGCTCCTTTTATGTAAGTTACAATCTTATTATAACGGATTATGAAGAAGAACAATCGGGAAAACAAATATTTTCTTTTTTTGACATAATGAAGAGGAGATGAAGTATGGATCAGTTATTTAGATATCCACTGCACCAAATTCCACTGGTAGCAATGGCTATTATTATCGCATTGTCTATGCATGAATTTGCACATGCATATGTTGCATATAAGTTTGGTGATGATACAGCGAAAAGGCAGGGGCGTTTAACTTTATCACCAATGTCTCATTTAGACCCGATCGGAATGATTGCAGTATTAATTCTTGGGTTCGGTTGGGCACGTCCGGTACCTGTTAACCCTTATAACTTTAAAAGACCACGTCTTGCTGGTGTACTAGTTTCTATTGCAGGACCGATTAGTAACCTAATCTTAAGTGCTATCGGTTTAATCATTTGGTACAGTTTGTTAAGGTTTGGAGTACTAGATGCCATCCCATTTGCGGTGGCGGATACATTAGGTCAATTCTTCCAAATTTTTATTGTTCTTAATATCGTTTTATTTGTTTTCAACTTATTACCGATTCCACCGCTGGATGGATATCGTGTAATTGAAGACTTAGCACCGGCAAATGTTCGTGCGAAAATGACGCAATATGAGAAATATGGAGCAATTGCTTTATTGATTCTTGTTATTACACCGCTTGACCGTTATACAATTCAACCAATTTTCAGTGTAGTAATCCCGCACGTACTAGGATTTTTACAAAGTATTATTGCACCTATATTTGGGCTAATGTAATACATGAGTGAGGAGGAGTTTACATATGACAGAGAAAAAGAAAAAAATCGGTTTTAATATTGTGAAGAATGATTCAACAGATGGGCATGGTGGCTTTGGTGTTGGGGCGTTAAGTTTAGAAAATATTTCACCTGTTTTTGTAGATGTATTAGAGCAAACTGCATTTGTTGATATTGGTGCGATGCATGCGCGTAGTACTGTGGAAAAAGGGATTAAGTTTTTAACAAATAAAGATGAAGTTCCAAATGGAAAACCGTATTGGCTTGTGTGGGTAACAATTGAGAGAACGGCAAAAGGTGCTTACTATGCAGGTGTAACAGCTTGTGAGATGACAGTTGATCGTGAAATTCGCCGTGGTTATAAATCACTTCCAGAGCATGTAAACAAGATGGATAAATCATTAAAACGTTACATCATGGTTGACCATATGGATGAACCATCTAAGAAGGTGCTTGGTACATTCTTAAAAGAGCATAATGAAGCAATTTGGAACGAGTCTAGTGAAGAATTGCGTCATGCATTATTAGGAGAATAATTTTAAGGCTACCGGGAGAAATTCTGGTAGCCTTTGGTGTTTTTGGGGTATGGTAGTATTTCTCTTTATGTCGTATATTGTCGGAACGTCGATATGTTGTGTCGAAGCACCGATATATTGATGCTACAAATAAGATAAGTATTTACCATGGAAAGTATTTTTTCCACCAGCTCTCTTTTTTCTTCTCTTTGCTAGCCTTCTCGAATTCTTCTTTATCATCAATATGATCCATGCAGTATTCAGTCGGTTCTGTTCCTTTTGCAAAATACATTTTCACGGAAACTGGACAGCCTTTCGTTGCGATTTTTCCATTTTCAGGATTGATATTTACAGCAATAATATCACTTGGTTGCTTGAATTCCTTTTTAGGCTGACCCTCTAGTCCTTTTTCCATCGTATCGGCCCATATTTTTTTTGCGTAGCCTTGTTCTGCTGGGTTTGTGATGGATTTTGGCTGATCGTATCCGACCCATACACCTGTTACTATTTGCGGAGTGAAGCCGATCATCCAGCTATCTGTTTCTGTGGAACCAGATTTTCCTGCATACGTACGTGATAGTTTTGGAAGCAGGGATTGTCCTGTAACAGAAGCATACCCACTTAGTTTTTTATTGAACATTCCTGTCATCATTTCTTCCATTACAAACGTATTATTTTTATCGAGCACTTGTTTACTTTCTAAATGTGCATCATATAAAATATTCCCTTCATGATCGACAACGCGGCGAATAAAGGTTGGTTTTACTTGTTTTCCCCCATTGGCAAACATACTGTACGCACCTACCATTTCAATTGGTTTTACAGGAGACGTACCAAGGGCAAGGGATGGTACATCTTTTAATGAACTTATAATCCCAAATTGCTTAGCGGTTTTTGCTAAAGAGTCCTCTCCTAAAAATAAATGTGTTTTCACGGCATATACGTTATCTGATACAGCAAGGGCTTGCGCCATCGTCACAAAATCATCGGCATAGTAGTCTTTATAATTTTTCGGTTTATATTTAGAAACACCGTCTCCTAATGTAAATACTGTATATTCGCTTTTTAAGCGAGTCGCTGGTGTAAATCCTTTTTCGAGTGCAGCATAATATAAAAAAGGTTTAAAGGTGGATCCTGGTTGGCGAGATGCCTGAATCGCTCGGTTAAATTGACTTTCTTTATAATCTTTTCCACCAATAAGAGCTGCTACTTCTCCTGTTTTCGGATTCATTGAGACAAGAGCCGTTTGTATATTAGTTGTTTCTGGAATCGTATCTTTTACAGATTGCTCGGCTATTGTTTGTAGTTTTGGGTCTAGTGTTGTGTAAATATGGAATCCACCGCGCTGTAATGTTTGCTCATCGAGTCCAATATCATGCAGGAGAGAGGAGTGTACAGCGTGTTGGAAATAAGGTGCTATTTCTGCGACTTCTTTTGTTTCTAATGAAGCAAATGTAAGCTTTTTCTTTTTGGCAGAGGAAGATTGCCCTTTCGTAATATAGCCCTGCTCTACCATTTCATCTAAAATGATTGATTGTCTTGTTTTTGCTCGTTCCTCCTTTAAATAGGGAGAATATACGCTAGGGCCTTTTGGGATACCAGCTAACATACTAGCCTCTGCTAATGTCAAGTCACTAGCAGATTTATTAAAGTAAAGACGGGAAGCGGCTTCAATACCATAAGCGCCGTGTCCGTAATAAATCGTATTTAAATATCCTTCTAAAATATGATTCTTGCTGTAATTAACCTCAAGACGAATGGTATATATTGCTTCTAACGCTTTTCGTTTCCAAGTTTTATCATGATCTAAATATAGATTGCGGGCATATTGCTGCGTAATCGTACTAGCACCTTGGACCTTTGCCATTGCTTTTATATCTGCAATGATTGCACCAGCAATTCTTTTTATATCGAAGCCATGGTGATCATAGAATCGTTGGTCTTCAATAGAGAGTGTCGCTTCTCTCACATAAGGAGAGATTTGGTCGAGAGATACGTTATAGCGCTTTTGCATCCCGTTGCTTTGTCCTATTACAGTATCATCATTGGCATAAAAGGTGCTCGTTTGCGGGACAGCGATGGGAGGCGGCCCCATAATCTTTGCTACTATGATGATGATAAAAAACGAAAAAACGAAAAAAAGAATGCATGAAAAAAGTGCGGTGAAGAAAAGACGTTTATATTTTTTCAGTTTTGGATTCACAGTTTGATCCATCTTTTTCATCCCCTCATCGTATACTTTTATTAGTATTGAGGGTTTTTTCGTATTTTAAACACAAAATGAAAAAGAGCCCTTTCAATTAAGAAAGAAGCTCAAAAGCGCGCATTGGCCAATCCGTAATAATTACATCTACACCGTAATCGATCATTGTTTGTAAGTCTTTATTTTCATTGATTGTATAGGGACGGAAAACATAGCCTTGCTGCTGTGCAGTTTGCACAAATTCTTTTGTTAGTAACTGAAAATTTGGGTGTAATCCGGACGCCTCCCTTTTCTTGGCTTCAGCAATTGGATCACTGAGTGGTTCATCGTATAAAATAGCTCTTGGAATTTCAGGTGCAATTTCCGCGAGTAGGGAAACGGAATCATGGTTAAAAGATGAGAATATAATTTGGTTTGAAAGATGATATTCACGAACGAGGTCGACAACCTTTTCTTCGATACCTGGATAGTGGATTACGTCTGTTTTTAATTCAATATTAAGTTGTAAATTTGTCGTAGAGAGCCAAATGAATACTTCGCGTAAGGTTGGAATCTTTGCTTCATGAAAAGAAGGGCTTTTATGGCTACCGGCATCAAGAGACTGTAATTCCACTACTGTTTGTTCAGAAACAAGTCCAATTCCACTTGTTGTGCGATCAACAGTTTCATCGTGAATCACAACAATCTCACCATCTTTCGAAAGGTGAACATCAAGTTCAATGCCATGGGCACCAACACGCTCTGCTTCTTGGAAAGCAATCATTGTATTCTCCGGATGTGTTCCTTTAACTCCGCGATGGGCAAAAATAAGTGGTTTTTTCATCTGAAAATCTCCTTATGAGTTCATTTCTTCCATTATGAAACTGCGGCGAGAAAAATACAATCTATATGCCAAACATTTACAAAAGTATACCACTTGCATAAAAGTTAACGTTAACGTAAAATGTAATAACGTGATGAGGGGAGGAATAAACATGTATAAGATTGATGAGGTAACGAAGCAAGTTGGATTAACAAAACGTACACTTCGTTATTATGAGGAAATTGGTTTAATTTATCCGCCGGAGCGTAGCGAAGGGAATATTCGTCTTTATACAGATGAAGATATTGTACGTATTAAAAAGATTGTAGAAGCGAAAGAAGTATTAGGAATCACACTTCAAGAAATGCAGCATTTCTTATCATTAAAAGAACGCATGGAACAAAGACGAAATAGTGACAATCCACGTGACCGTGAAGTGATTCAAGAAATTAAGGATATGCTTGAGAACCAAGTGCAAACGCTAGATACAAAAATGAAACAAATGGAGCGCGTGAAAGCAGAATTAGAGAATAGTTTAGGGCGTGCACGTAAATTCTTGGAGGACACAAAAGGAGAGTAATGAATATGGAGAGCAAACAAAAGTTGGGGAGATTGATTACAGTACTGGCTACGTTTCTTGCCTTTTCAGGCATCGGAGTAGTCGATCCTATTTTGCCGATTATCGCTGAGAAGATAGGGGCAACGCATTGGCAAGTGGAGATGTTATTTACAGCTTATATTTTAACGATGGCAATTATGATGCTACCGGCTGGTTTATTCGCAGCACGGTTTGGTGATAAGAGAATGATGACAATTGGTTTATCAATTGTAACTGTATTTGCTTTTATATGTGGTATATCACAAACGATTGCCCAGTTATCTCTTTTCCGTGCTGGCTGGGGGCTAGGTAATGCGATGTTTTTCGCAACAGCGATGACATTATTAATTGCTCTTAGTAAAGAAGTACATGAAGCGGTTGGTTTATATGAAGCTGCGATTGGTTTAGGGATGGCCGGTGGACCATTATTAGGAGGACTACTAGGTGGACATTCTTGGCGTTACCCATTTTTTGCGACAAGTCTTTTAATTTTATTAGCATTTATTCTTGTTTTCTTTTTTGTAAAAGAGCCGGAGCGAAAAGTACAGCGAAAAGCAGCTGGAGTGGGGGAATTACTTAACCTTATTAAGTATAAACCGTTTATGCAAGGTGCAATTTCAGGTATGTTATATTATTACGGATTTTTCGTTGTATTAGCATATTCACCACTTATTATGCATTTATCGGCAATTCAGTTAGGTTTCGTATTTTGCGGTTGGGGACTTGCTTTAGCATATGGATCTGCAATATTAGCGCATAAATTAGAAGGGAAATATGAACCGAAAGCATTGTTACGATTTAGCTTACTTGTATTTGCAATTCTGCTAATCGCATTATTTTTTGTTAAAGTTATGTGGTTACAAATTGTTCTTATCGTCTTATCTGGATTAGCATCGGGACTAAATAACGCTTTATATACAAGCTATGTCATGGATATTTCACCTTATGAAAGATCTATTACGTCCGGTGTATACAATTTCGTTCGTTGGCTTGGCGGGGCAATTGCACCAATTTTATCAGGAATTATCGGCCATGCGATTTCACCGCAAAGTCCATTTTTAGTTGGGGGAATTGTTGTATTAGTTGGTTGTGTTATGATTTTGATTCCTGTTCGAGAAGGTTCTAAATTAGAATCAGAAACCCTTTCTTAAGAAAGGGTTTTCTTTGTTGTTAAATATAGTGTTTAAATAATATATGAATAAAAATACTTTTACCAAAATATATTTTCGGTATTTTTGTACTTTTAACTATACATTTTGTATGTTTTGTTTTATTTTTGTTAGGGGACATTAATGATGTCCCTATTATAAATTTGCAATGAAAGGCGTGATTGTACGATGGAACTATGGTTCACTGAAAAACAAACAAAACATTTTGGAATTACGGCGCGTATTAACCGCACATTACATACGGAGCAAACAGAATTTCAAAAGCTTGATATGGTTGAGACAGAAGAGTTCGGAAACATGCTTATTTTAGATGGCATGGTTATGACAACAGAGAAGGACGAGTTTGTGTATCACGAAATGGTGGCACACGTACCTTTATTTACACATCCAAACCCTGAGAACGTATTAGTTGTTGGCGGTGGTGATGGTGGTGTAATCCGTGAAGTATTAAAGCACCCAAGCGTAAAGAAAGCAACACTTGTTGAAATCGACGGTAAAGTAATCGAGTACTCTAAACAGTACTTACCATCAATTGCAGGTGCGTTAGATAACGAGCGTGTTGAAGTAAAAGTAGGAGACGGTTTCCTACACATCGCAGAAAGCGAAAATGAGTACGATGTAATTATGGTTGACTCTACAGAGCCAGTAGGACCAGCAGTAAACTTATTTACAAAAGGATTCTACGCTGGAATTTCAAAAGCGTTAAAAGCAGATGGGATTTTCGTTGCTCAAACGGATAACCCTTGGTTTACACCAGAATTAATTTCAACTGTGTTTAAAGACGTAAAAGAAATCTTCCCAATTACACGTTTATACACAGCAAATATCCCAACATACCCAAGTGGAATGTGGACATTTACAATTGGATCTAAAGAATATGACCCATTAGAAGTAAGCGAAGAACGTTTCCACGAAATCGAAACGAAATATTACACAAAAGAACTGCATAAAGCAGCATTCGTATTACCGAAGTTTGTTGGAGACTTAATTAAATAATAATTAAAAGCGGAAGCGGCTCGTTCAGAATGGGAGGGGGATGGAGCTTCAGACGTAGAGGCGTCTTTTGCCCTCGTAGGAAGAAGCGAAGCCACCGAGCGTTCTAGCCGCTGTAGCTGGACAAAAGAAAAGCGGAAGCAGCTCATTCAAGGTGTGCGATAGAACGGACATGCTAGTTGCTGACGCTATTATAATAAAATAATCTTCTATCGCTAAAAGAAGATTGAGGTAAATCGAGAAAGAGGAGTGTAGCACTCCAAATTTGAGAAATAATGAAAGGTTGGGATACCTTAAGTTCCACATAAGGAGGAAAAGAATATGCGTTTTGATGAAGCTTATTCAGGTAAAGTATTTATTAAAAGTCATCCGAGTTTTGAAGATGCAGAGGCAGTAATTTATGGGATGCCAATGGATTGGACAGTAAGTTACCGTCCAGGCTCTCGTTTTGGTCCTGCACGTATTCGTGAAGTATCGATTGGACTAGAAGAGTACAGTCCATATTTAGATCGTGAACTAGAAGATGTAAAATATTTTGATGCTGGTGATATTCCGCTACCATTCGGAAATCCACAACGCAGTATAGACATGATTGAAGAATATGTAACAAAACTATTAGATGCCGGTAAGTTTCCACTAGGTCTTGGCGGTGAGCACCTAGTGTCTTGGCCAATTTTTAAGGCAATGGCAAAAAAATATCCGGATTTAGCAATCATTCATATGGATGCTCATACTGATTTGCGTGAGTCATATGAAGGGGAGCCTTTATCTCACTCTACACCCATCCGTAAAGTGTGCGATTTAATTGGTCCGGAAAACGTATATTCTTTCGGAATTCGTTCTGGAATGAAAGAAGAATTCGAATGGGCAAAAGAAGTGGGCATGAACCTATACAAATTTGACGTATTAGAACCTTTGAAAGAAGTATTACCAAAGCTTGCAGGACGCCCAGTTTATGTCACAATTGACATTGACGTGTTAGATCCAGCACATGCTCCTGGAACAGGAACACTAGAAGCTGGTGGTATCACATCTAAAGAATTATTAGATTCCATCGTAGCAATTGCAAATTCAAATATAAAAGTAGTTGGAGCAGACTTAGTAGAAGTAGCTCCAGTCTATGATCATAGTGATCAAACACCAATCGCAGCAAGCAAATTCGTGCGGGAAATGCTTCTTGGTTGGGTGAAGTAAAAGCGGAGGCAGTTTGCTCAGAATCGCAGGTCATTGGAGCACTCGACCGAGAGTGTGAAATGGCCAGAGATTCTAGCTGGCGCAGCTGGATGAAGTAAAAGCGGAAGCGGCTCGTTCAGAATGGGAGGGGATGGAGCTTCTGACGTAGAGGCATTTTTGCCTCGTAGGAAGAAGCGAAGCCACCGAGCATTCTAGCCGCTGTAGCTGGATAAAGTAAAAGCGGAAGCCGGCTCGCAGCATCCATATATCGACGCTTCTGCAAAATTCGACATCCGTTTACAAAACGTATAAGAAAAAAGGAGCTAGTCCCACCTGATGGAACTAGCTCCTTTTTCTTATGCAACTTTTTCTTCCGAAGCGATTCCGCGAATTTCATCAGCGGAACGAATTGGATACTTACGGAAAATAATTGTTCCGATATAACCAATAATTGTGGTCACGATTCCACATAATATAGCTGCAATGGCTACTTTCATTACATCGTTGAACCCAAAGAGAACAAGGAGTCCTGGAATTGGTGATGCTGTACCGGGGGCATTGTTCACAAGTTGGAATAAGGATGTAATAATACCAGCAAGTGCACCACCAACGAAGTTTGTCGTATAGATTGGAATGGGATTTGCTGCTACGACATCGGCCTGTGTTAATGGTTCAATTGCTACAGCAATTGTATCTTTCTTTGAACAGATCTTTAAACGTTTAAAGAAAATAAAATTCATTGGAGCAGAGGCTGCTACTGCAAGACTACCAATAGCCATTGGTAAACCTGTTAATCCAAGCATAGCAGTTAGCGCCATGGAGCTTAATGGAGATGTAGAAATAACTGTTATGAGTCCGCCAAGCATAATTCCCATAATAATTGGGTTTTCTGTGGTTGCGATTGAAATAATAGAGCCGATTTTTCCAAGTGTAGCATTTACAACGGGGTCCATAAGCATAGCCATTCCGCGAGAAAGTGGTGCTGCAACGAATAAAATGGCGAGAAATTCCACACCAGCTGGCAATTTCTTTTCTAGAAATTTAACGACAAAGGCGCATACATATCCAGCAAAAAATCCTGGTAAAATACCAAATCCACTAGTGGCGATACCGATTAAAACAGCATATACAGGAGATACACCAATTGCGAGTGCTACTAAAATAGCAGCCGCGACACCGCTCATACTACCGGAAGCTTGTCCAACCGATTGTAAAAAGTTGTTATGAAACATTTCGCCGCCGATATATCGATGAAATGCTTCAATAAGAAAGCTTGCGATTGCAGCATTGGCCAGGGCCCCCATTGCTTTCATTCCGTAAGGAGCACGAAAGCTAAACAGTGTAAAAAGAAAAAGTACAACGAGTAGTAGTGCTAAACCTTGCAAGATAGCCATTTGAAAAATGTCCCCTTTTTAATTTTGTTTATAAAAATTTGTATTATTCAATAATAATACAAAAGTTGTTTAAACGGAAAATTTTTTTATTGGGAAAATACTGCGAGCGCTTTCCTTACAATAGTGTAAGGAAAGTGTAATACATTTCAATAGTATATAGTATGCCCTTATCTGTATAATACAGATATAAATATGTGACTGATAAGAATAAACAGGAGGCCATATATGAAATTGGTAATAAAAGTGTTAGTCGTCTTTGCCATTCTTTTAGGTGGTACGGCATATTATTTACAATCAAAAACAGAAGGTGTAGAGGCTTTTGTCGATAACTTCTTTTCAAATAAAGAAATACAAGATTATTACGCAGTTATAAATAAGGGTGAGAAAATAGACGATGAATATTTGTATACATTCAAAGGGTATACAGAGGATGGAAAGCAACAAACGATTAAAAAGATCATGAATCGTCAGCTACATTCAGGTGCTTTTATAAAAATTTATGCTAAGGGCATGCAAGGAAAAGGCTGGGCTGAAATTTCAAAAGAAGAAATTCCAGAAAAAGCCTTAAAACAATTACAGAAAGTGTAAAAGGAGCGAATTGTTCGCTCCTTTTTTTAATGTTTTAAAATTGTAATCGATGTGTTTGTTTGAGTAGAAACAATTTCTACACGTCCGCCAATTGGGAAAGTGAAGATTGGAGTTGTATGACCAAAGTTGGCATTTGCAATTACAGGAATGTGGGAAAGCTCTTGTTTTGAATAAATCATTTCTTGAATATCTTCTATGACAGCTTCAGAACCTTTTTGTAGTCTTCCAATTACAATGCCTTTTATATGTTCAAAATCTGGTTGTTGGATGAGAGAGTGTAAGTAACGATCAAAAGTCTTAACTGTAGCTTTTCCTGTAAGAGCATCTTCTTCTAAAAATAATATTTTATCTCGTAAGCTCGGCATATATGTTGTGCCTTGTAGTAAATTAAAGGTACTCATATTACCGCCAATAATTTCGCCAACTATTTCACCTTCATGTAAGGAAATATAACCTTCATTTTGGAAGAAAGTGCGATTTTCTTGGTCCATATACCAAGAGTCATCGCTCCACGTTTCAGCAGGTTGTATTTCTATTGGCTCTTCAGAAGTCATGCATTTTAAAAAGTAATCTATCGTATAATCGAGCCCTTTCTCCATTCCAAAAGAAGAAAAGTGAGGACCTGAATATGTAATAAGACCAGTCTTTGCATAAATTGCATTGCCTAGAGCTGTAATATCAGAATAACCACATAAAATTTTTGGATTGCTACGAATTAAGTCGTAATTTATATGCTTTAGTAGCCCATTGGAATTATATCCTCCAAGTGTTGTTAAGATTGCTTTTACATTGGAGTCTGCGAAAGCTTCATGGAGGTCTTGAACTCGAGAAGAAACGGAAGAAGAAGCAAAACGATCAATTTCTTCAGCGTTTTTTGAAAATGTAACACGAAATCCCATATCTGCTATTCGTTTCATAGCAAGCTCACGATTATAATTTGAGACAATACTTAAACTACAAGAAGGTGAAATGACTCGAATTTCATCACCTTGTTTTAACTTTGGTGGTATCATTTGGAGCACTCCTTTTAATGAAAGAAAATTTAGATTTAAAAGATATTTTATCATAAGAGATAGATCTTTATAAATTGTTTTTTCGAAACAGGGTTTTCCTGATTTTTCAGCAGACAGACATAGGTTTTTTTTGATATGATAGGAAAAGTGATTTATTATAAAGTTTATTTAATATCTATAACATATTGAAAGGTGTGCAAGACGTGGAGAAACAACTTGCAGGCTTGCCAGTACACGTTCATTTCGTAACAGAAATCCGTGAAGGGGCACGAAAGGAGACCGTTGCTTTTGAGGCAAATGGTCAATACTATGTAAAAGGTCAAGGTACATATGTAACGTTTCAAGAGCCGAACGAACAAGGCGAAGTAAAGACAATCATTAAAATTCAAGGTGAACAAGTTCTCATTATGCGTTCAGGTGCTGTTTCTATGCGTCAGACGCATGCGAAAGGTGAATGGACAACTGGTACGTATACGAGTGAACTTGGTACGTTTGCATTGCAAACGAAAACTGATAACGTTCTTTTTAAATGGTCGGACGAGAAGAAAAAAGGACAACTCTTTTTAACGTACGCATTGCTTCTAAGTGAACAAGAAGCGGGCCGATATACAATTACGATTAATTTGAAGGAGGCAAAATAATGAACTCTTTAGAACAAGTAAAAGAATTGATTAAAGAAGAAATTAAAGCTGCCGTATTAAAAGCAGAGTTAGCAACAGAAGAACAAATTCCAAACGTTGTATTAGAATCTCCAAAAGATAAAACGCATGGTGATTTCTCTACAAACATGGCGATGCAGCTTGCACGCGTAGCAAAAAAAGCTCCTCGTATGATTGCAGAGGAATTAATTGCAAACTTCGATAAAGCAAAAGCTTCTATTGAAAAGATTGAAATTGCTGGTCCTGGTTTTATTAACTTCTATATGGATAATAGCTATTTAACAGACTTAATTCCGGTAATTGTTACAGCTGGCACGAATTATGGTGAAACAAACACTGGTAAAGGTGAAAAAGTACAAGTTGAGTTCGTATCTGCAAACCCAACAGGTGACCTTCACTTAGGACATGCACGTGGTGCGGCAGTAGGTGACACATTATGCAACGTATTAGCAAAAGCGGGATACGATGTATCTCGTGAATACTACATTAATGACGCTGGTAACCAAATTCATAATTTAGCGCTTTCTGTCGAAGCTCGTTACATGCAAGCATTAGGGCTAGAAAAAGAAATGCCAGAAGATGGATACCATGGTGCGGATATCATCGGAATCGGACAACGCTTAGCTGAAGAGTTTGGCGATCGTTATGCAAAAGCTGATGAGAAAGAAAGCTATGAATTCTACCGTGAGTACGGTTTGAAATACGAATTAGCAAAACTTCAAAAAGACTTAGAAAGCTTCCGTGTTAAGTTTGACGTATGGTTCTCTGAAACATCACTATACAAAAATGGAAAAATTGATCAAGCTCTTGCGGTATTAAAAGAGCGCGATGAAATATTTGAAGAAGACGGAGCAACTTGGTTCCGTTCTATGACTTATGGTGATGATAAAAACCGCGTATTAATTAAAAATGATGGTTCTTACACATACTTAACGCCAGATATCGCGTATCACCGTGATAAATTAGAGCGTGGATTTGATAAATTAATCAACATTTGGGGCGCTGACCACCACGGTTACATTCCTCGTATGAAAGCAGCGATTCAAGCGCTTGGTTACGATAAAGAGACGTTAGAAGTAGAAATCATCCAAATGGTACAACTATACCAAAACGGTGAAAAAGTAAAAATGAGTAAGCGTACAGGTAAAGCTGTTACACTTCGTGAGCTAATGGAAGAAGTAGGCGTGGACGCAATGCGTTACTTCTTTGCAATGCGCAGCGGTGACTCTCACTTAGACTTTGATATGGATTTAGCGGTATCAAAATCTAACGAAAACCCTGTATACTATGCACAATATGCTCATGCACGTGTATGCAGTATCCTTCGTCAAGGTGAAGAACTTGGATTAACTGCAGGTGGAGATATCAATTACAAACTTGTTGCTTCTGAAAAAGAAGTAGACTTACTGAAAAAACTGGGTGAATTCCCAGCAGCAGTTGCAGAAGCAGCGCAAAAACGTCTGCCACACCGCATTACAAACTATGCGTTTGAATTAGCAGCAGCGCTTCATAGCTTCTACAATGCAGAAAAAGTATTAAACCCAGATAACTTAGAATTAAGTAAAGCTCGTTACGACTTAATGCGTGCAGTACGCATTACACTTCAAAATGCATTAGCATTAGTTGGTGTATCTGCACCTGAGAAAATGTAATAGGCAAAAGAAAAGATGCTTATTTTTGTTTAAAAGTGATATACAGGTTGATATAAAAACATCTGATCAGTCTATAGACTGATTAGATGGCAAAGAAAGCAGACCATCGAAAAGCCGTATGGGGGAGAACCTCACGTACGGCTTGATGAGAGAAAGCTGGGCAGAAAAAGAGATAGCAAAGCTATCTCTTTTTCTGTTTCAGTTTTCTACTCTAAATATATGTTATGGTGATGAAGTGAAAATAGAAAAACATCAATTAACTATTGATTTTTTAGAACAATTCTAGAATAATAGGTTGTCGGGGGTAAAATTATCAAAAAGCTATACATGTAGTATTAGTAGATGAAATGTTACCAGTAAATGGTGTGATTGTTGTAAATGATGTTGTTACAACTATGCCAAATACTAAACTAACACTTCATTTAACCAAGTATCTACACAATTAGTAATTAATCTTGAAAACTTCCAACCTAGTCAAAAAACTAGGGATTTTATGTCTAAAATAGTACATATAGTCCAACTAAAGTTTTCATGATTTGATAAAAATAATGAAAGGATATAAATCTCTCGATTTTGATATTATCATCACTTATATATATAAATCTCTCGATATTAAAATGTAATGTCGCCCTAGAAAAGCTAACTCTTCTTAGCGAGTAAGTGAAATGTATGTATAAGTTCATTTTAATTCTTCGACATAGCCATAGATCCATTAGGCAAATTACTTTTTCTCAACACTCATTTATAGACTCCAAAAATGAAAAGGCTGAATTTCATATTTCTGCACGATTCATATGAAATTAGTTGCCAATCACACTCTTTTTTATTTACCCCCAAATTTGTTCCACTGTATTCAGATTTGGAGAATATGACTTTCATCTTCATAGGCAAACAATACTTCATCCGGAGCACTTTTAATTATATAGCGCTGACATTGGAACGCTTCTTATTTTTCTTGTCTACTTGTTTCGATGTGTAGGTCGGTTGTGTACCTAAATACAAAACGTTTTAACATATGGCCGATTTCACCTCAACTCATGATGACAGAAAACGTATCTTCAATGACATCCTTTAGAATACGAGTATCCTAGCATGTGTCACAGCTATAACCTTCTTCGGCTGGTGTGCTAAATTCGATTATACGCTGTACTTCTTGTTATTCTTTATGAGGATAATTATGGGAGTTGATCAAATGCATATTTGCTGTGAAATAGCTCGTCTATACTTGCTCAAACTGAATTTTTTTGCGTATGGAGCAATCGTTTGCGCTAGATATGAAGAAATTTAGGAAACTCTACGGCATAATAAGACGAATGACTGTCATGAGTTTTATTGTGAATGCTTTTTGAATTGTCTTCTCCTGACTCTGAAGTTGTTCTATGGCCCATTCATGTGTATTTGTAATTGGAATTCCTTTATCAAAATTTGTTCTTTCCCTTATTTGTTTTTGTTAAACAATATAGACCAGAAATACCACAGTTTAGATATGTCGGAGAAATTAGAGGAATCTATATAAAAGTCAAATTTCAAGTTTCTGAGCAATAGAAGGGTTGAGAAAAGAGAAAAAGATGATAATAGCTATCAAACATATTTAAGTAAAATAGCTTAATGACATTGAATAATAGAATCTTTGTCATAGTATGTTTGTACCAGAATCTAGAAACATTTAATTTTATAGGGAGGATAACAGAAAGCATGTATTTAAAAAGAATAACTTCGATTTTTTCGATTATAATGATTTTTATGTTTACTATAGGTCAGAGTTTGCTGCCTATAATAGCAAATGCACAAGAGTTAAATACAGCGGGACTTGTGGATAGTTTTAAGATTGATAAAACAAATCTACAGACCACAGAACGGACTAAAGTAACTGTAAACTTCAGTGAAAAAAATGGACTTAGGCTGAAGCCTGGAGACACACTAACATTAACGCTGCCTCCAGAATTAAAAGGATTAGATAGAGAGTTTCCATTAGATGACTATGGTACTTGTAAAGTCACTGCAGGTACTGTGGTATGTACATTTAATGATAGAGTGAGTACACATCAAAATATTAAAGGGTATTTAAACTTTTACGTGGAAGCTGCTAATGTAGGAACGGATCAAAAGAAAGAGATTGAAACCAATTTCGGTACAAATGTAGATAAGCAATCTGTAACAATTACCGGCCCAAGCGGTGGTGGTGGTACAGATCCTGGAAAGTCACCGTTTTTTTATAAAACTGGTGATATGAACTCAGGTAAGGACAATGAAGTACGTTGGTTCTTGAATATAAACTTAAATAAAGAAGAGTTAAGTCGCGATATTGTTGTGACTGATAATTTACAGGAAGGTCAAACACTTAATAAGGATAGTTTCTATATAATTATTGATGATTATCTAGGTCGTCGATCTTTAACGCTACAAGAGTTTGAAAAGCAACGTTACGGAACGATTACCTTTACTGGTGACAGATCATTTAAAGTTGTGCTTTATAAGGATAAAGCACGTCTTGCCTCCTTTTCGATTGGTTATACATCTACTATAACGGAAGCCGGAAAGAAGCAAGAGTTTTTTAAGAATGATTATACGATTGATTACCAAGTTTTTCACAAAGACCCAGTTACTGAATCGGGTAGTTACCCAGTCGAAAATATGACAGCTGGCGGTGGTGCTGAAGGTAACGAGGTTCCAAAAGGAACGCTAAAAATTGTTAAACATATTGAAGGAAATAAAGAAAAAGTAATCCCAAATGTTTCGTTTAAGTTGTATAAAGAGTCGGGTGAACAAGTTGGGGGCGAATATAAAACAAATAACGACGGGATAATTGAAATTCCTAACTTACAACCGGGTAAATATTATATGCAAGAGGTTTCTGCTCCAGACTATGTTGATTTCGATCCTCAAGCAAAAGTAAGTTTCGAGGTTAAATCAGGTGATGTAAATGGAGTGGAGCTGCCAATTCCGAATAAAGTGAAAACTACATCTGTTACAGGAACAAAGACGTGGAAAGGCGATAATGCGAAAGATCGTCCGACGATGATTAAGGTAGACTTACTACAAAATGGTAAAGTGATCGCAACACAAGAAGTAACAGAAGCAACAGGCTGGAAATATGAATTCAAAGACTTAGCGGCATATGATACAGACGGAAAAGCATATAAGTATGAAGTAAAAGAACAACCGGTAGATGGATATCAAACAGAAGTAAAAGGTTATGACATTACAAATACAAAAGTGGTACAAACCACAAAAGTAGAAGGAAAGAAGACGTGGAAGGACGGAAACGCAACAAATCGTCCAGCAATGATCAAAGTAGACTTACTACAAAATGGCCAAGTGATCGCAACACAAGAAGTAAGCGAAGCAACAGGCTGGAAGTATGAATTTAAAGATTTAGTGGTAAACGATGCAGACGGAAAAGCATATAAATATGAAGTGAAAGAACAACCGGTAGATGGATATCAAACAGAAGTAAAAGGTTATGACATCACGAATACAAAAGTAGGCAAGACATCAGTTTCAGGAAAGAAGACTTGGAACGATAACAATGCATCAGATCGCCCAGAGTCAATCAAAGTGAAATTACTACAAAATGGCAAAGAGATTGACACGAAAGAAGTAAGCAAAGCAACAGAGTGGAAGTATGAGTTTAAAGATTTAGTGGCATATGATGAAAATGGAGTAGCTTACAAGTATGAAGTGAAAGAACAACCAGTAGACGGATACGAATCAAAAGTAAAAGGTTATGACATCACGAATACAAAAGTAGGTAAGACATCAGTTTCAGGAACGAAGACCTGGAAAGGTGGCACAGAGGAAGAGCATAAAGCCATCAAAGTAGACTTACTACAAAACGGTACAGTGATTGCGACACAAGAAGTAAGCAAAGAAATAGGCTGGAAGTATGAATTTAAAGATTTAGAAGCGTTTGATGAAAATGGAGCAGCTTACAAGTATGAAGTGAAAGAACAACCGGTAGACGGATACAAATCTGAGGTGAAAGGTTATGACATCACAAATACAAAAGTAGGCGAAACGAAAGTAGAAGGAACAAAGACTTGGAACGATAACAACGCAACAGATCGTCCAAGCACGATTAAAGTAGATTTACTACAAAACGGTAAAGTAGTAGACACAAAAGAAGTAACAGCAGCAACAAATTGGAAGTACGCATTTGAAAACCTACAAGCATATGATGAAAACGGAGTAGCTTACGAGTATACAGTGAAAGAACAACCAGTAAAAGGATATAAATCGGAAGTCAAAGGTTATGACATTACGAATACAAAAGTAAGCCAAACAAAAGTGGAAGGAACAAAAATGTGGAAAGACGATAATGCGAAAGATCGTCCGAAAGCAATTAAAGTGGACTTACTACAAAATGGCCAAGTGATTGCGACGCAAGAAGTAAGCAAAGCAACAGGTTGGAAATATGCATTTACAGACTTAGCGGCATATGATGACGAAGGTAAGACATATAAGTATGAAGTGAAAGAACAACCGGTAGATGGATATCAATCCGAAGTAAAAGGTTATGACATCACGAATACAAAAGTAAGCCAAACAAAAGTAGAAGGAACGAAGACATGGAAAGACGATAATGCGAAAGATCGTCCGGCAATGATCAAAGTAGACTTACTACAAAATGGCAAAGTGCTTGCGACACAAGAAGTAAGTGAAGCAAGCGGTTGGAAGTATGAATTCAAAGATTTAGCGGCATACGATGCCGAAGGTAAGGCATACAAGTATGAAGTGAAAGAACAACCGGTAGATGGATATCAACCGGAAGTAAAAGGTTATGACATCACGAATACAAAAGTAAGCCAAACAAAAGTAGAAGGAACGAAGACATGGAAAGACGATAATGCGAAAGATCGTCCGGCAATGATCAAAGTAGACCTACTACAAAATGGTAAAGTGATTGCAACGCAAGAAGTAAGCGAAGCAAGCGGTTGGAAATATGCATTTACAGACTTAGCGGCATATGATGCCGAAGGTAAGGCATATAAGTATGAAGTGAAAGAACAACCGGTAAATGGATATGAATCCGAAGTAAAAGGTTATGACATCACGAATACAAAAATCAAAGACGAAACAGGTGTAGATCCAAAAGATCCAAGTACAGATCCAAACACAAATAACGATTCAAAAGTTCCACCTACTGAAGAAAATGATAAGCCGACATCAATGCTTCCTAATACAGGAGGAACATCAGCGGAAATGATTTCAATCGTTGCAGGTATGATATTATTCGTTTTAGGTGGAATTCTATTCACTCGACAACGAATAAAATAATAAAAAAGCTTTAGATTATTGATTACACTGTAATCTGAGTAGCAGACAAATTAAAAAATTACTATTGATATTACTCCCTTTAGGTAGATATTCAAAAAAACTTCACGATAAAGTGAAAGGAAGAATGCAACCTGAAGGGGGTTTTTCTATGGAGAAATTAGAAATAGTATTTTGTAAAGCTTTGTTCTTGAATGGTTGCAGCAGTAGCTCCTGTCCAGCAAAAGTTAATATACCTACAAGAATCGTTTTTTTATAATAGAAATGCCTTCTTATCAAGTATAATCATTATTGTTATATTTGATTATTGTTATATTTAGTATTATAACATGATAATACCTTGAAATAAATATGCTTTTATGCATATTTATTTTTTAAACAAAAAAGCCATCACTTTGGAGTGAGTGGCTTTGGTGATAATTAAGCAGCTTTCTGCCCTGTTTGTACTGCCGGTTTTTGCAGAACATCATAAACACCAGTGCCAATGACATCTAAAGCCATTTTCATACGTTCAGGTGAGATGTTTTCTAGAACGTTATCTTGCGGCGTATGGTATACCTTTTCAATATGATAGATGAGTGGATCCCAACTATCTACTCCCATCCAGATGAATAGAGCGGCAGGGATGCCAGCGTAAGCGAATGGCACATGGTCACTAGAACCAAACTTTCCTTGCAGAACAAGATCATTATTTAATTGTTTTCCAGCATTTAATGCTGCGTCTGTTACAAGATTCGTAGAACCATCTGGCGTCATTGCATATAAATTTTTTGCTTTATCATAGTTTGTAGCAACCATATCAGCATTAAAAACGCCTAGAATACGATCGCGTTCTTTTTGAGATAAGTTGTCAACGTAGTGCTCTGAACCAAGCAACCCCATTTCCTCTGAACCGAAAGCAATAAATCGGATTTCTTTGTCAGTTTCTACATTTTGAAATGCGCGAGCTAGTTCTAATACTAACCCTGTTCCAGAAGCATTATCATTTGCTCCTGGTGCTCCAGCAACGCTGTCATAATGTGAACTTACAATAACAGCTTTTTCATTTCCAGTGCTCTTTTTCGGTTTCTTTTTCGCGATAACATTTAGAGATTGTAAGTTTGATTCATGTCGTGCTTTTAAAGAAAGGATTGTACTTCCCTTTTTTGCTAATTCTTCTTTGAAGGCATTACCTTGTGCATAAGCAAGACCAAATACAGGGATGGACTGTTTTTTCGTTAATCTTGGATTGAAGGTTTGGCCATAGTTGCCGCGGCCGCCAATTA
The DNA here is from genome assembly GCF_000374885.1 of Bacillus sp. 105MF. NCBI lineage: Bacteria > Bacillati > Bacillota > Bacilli > Caryophanales > Bacillaceae > Bacillus > Bacillus sp. 105MF. The sequence goes on from NZ_KB895568.1 coordinate 146,361, forward strand.
GGCTATATAAGAGAACGCCTTTTGCACCTTTTGCAACGGCATTTTCTACTTGTTTGTTGTAGTCTGCTACTGTTGCACCTCTTTCAAATAAGACAATTTTTCCGTTTACTTCATTTGGAATTTCCTCTAATTTTGTCCCATTCGGCACAAAAATAAGAGGAGCGGTGACAGCCTCAGTAGAAATTAAAGCATTTGGGGCGGCGCCTGCTTGCCAATTTTTTGAACGTGATAAAGGAGAATCAATAAATCCTACATATTGATCGGGTACAGCAAATGGCTGATATTCTACTTCATATCCCATTGACTGTAATTGCATCCCAACATAGCGAGAAGCCCATTTTTCTGATTGTGTTCCACCAGGGCGCGGGCCAATTGTTTCTGATAAAAAACGGACGTGTTCGATTGCACGGTTAGCATTAACTTGCCCTGTAATAGGTGGAGTTTTGATCGTTTCTGGCGGGGAATCAGCTTTTGCTTGTCCAATTGGAGCTAAGCTGACAGCGAGTGTTGCAGCAAGCAAAGAGCTTACTATTTTTTGTTTCAATGTTCTCTTCATATATTCCTCTCCTATTCTTCTATTCTATCTGACTGACAAAAGAAGACGGATAACGACTCTATTCTATCTCCTGCTTTTTGTATTTTCAATTAATTCAAGTTGAGAAATAAAAGTAGAATCATTTCATATGCATATATGCATATTTTTAGAGAGGATGTATGTGCTATTATTTTAGACAAAGGTTCGCTTTCTTGTTTTGAAAGCCCCTAAATTGCATGTCTAGTGTACCCAAGCTTTAGAATATGTAGAGAAAAAGAAATCCATGGTGAGATTTCTTTTTCTCATGCTTGAACCTTTTGAACATGATAATTGTCATGTTTCCACATTTCATGATAATTATCATTAGATGTAAGGCATCCATATGAAAAGAAGAGAAATCAGTGTGATTTCTCTTTTTTTTGTATAGAAAAAGGAATGCCACTTGCATTCCTTTTATCCCTTACAGTTCAGTTAAAATAATCGGCTCACCGCGTGTTACGACGACTGTATGTTCACATTGTGCAACAAGGCTTTTATCTGGTGTTACAAATGTCCAACCGTCATCGCCGCGTTCAATAATATGGTCAGCCTTCATAGAAATGAAAGGTTCTACAGCGATAACAAGACCATCTTTAAGAAGTGCATTATCCATTGGATCGTAGTAGCTTAGAATGTGATTTGGTGCTTCGTGTAAGCTAAGACCGATGCCATGCCCTGTTAAGTTTTGGATAACGGCATAGCCATTTTTATGAGCAAAGTTAGAAACTGCACGACCGATTTGGTTTTGTTTCGAACCAGCTTTTACTTTTTTCATTGCTGCCCAAAATGCATCTACTGCTGCTTGGCAAAGTTTTTCTTTTTCTTCATCTTGCCCAAGAACAAAAGAGATACCTGTATCTGCATAATAACCGTCAAGTGCCGCAGATACATCAACATTTACTAAGTCGCCTTCTTTTAATACTTGATCTTTTGGAATACCGTGTGCAACTTCTTCATTTACACTAATACAAGTTACACCTGGGAAATCATATTCTTTTTCAGGTGCAGAAATAGCACCGTGCTCATCTAATACTTTTTTACCGATCAAATCAAGCTCTTTCGTTGTCATACCTGGCTTTGCTTGTTTTTTCATCTCTTCGCGTGCAAGCGCAACAACGCGGCCGATTTTTCGTAAACCTTCTAAATCCTTCTCATTACGGATGATCATAAAAAAAACCACTGTCCTTCCTCGAATATATATCTTACACGATTGTATCATGTTTATTTTTGTCCTGCTACTGGCGTACGGTTAGTATACTTTTTAAGGCATCTTGACGGGTTTCATAGGAACTTCATGACAATTGTCATATTCATATCATGACGTATTTTACTGTTTTCCAGCTCTTCCAATTTATACAATGTAAATATAAGGAACAGTGGAGGTGGCAAGATGGAAAAGATTATTGAAGTAAATGGTGTTTCAAAAACATTTAAACATAAAAAGGCTGTAAATAATGTTTCATTTCATGTGGAGAAGGGGCAGATTGTTGCACTTCTTGGGCCAAACGGTGCAGGGAAAACAACAACAATCTCAATGATGCTTGGATTAAAGGATCCATCAGAAGGAAGTGTTTCTATATTTGGAAAGAGTCCCAAGCAGCGAGCAGTTCGTAATCGCCTCGGTGCAATGCTACAAGAGGTGAGTGTTATCGATAGTATATCAGTGGAGGAAGCAATTGATCTATTTCGCAGCTATTATACGAATCCAGTTGCAAAAGAAACATTACTTCAGTTATCAAATTTAGAATCGGAAAAAAGGCAGCGTTGTGAAAAATTATCAGGTGGTCAAAAAAGAAGATTAAACTTTGCACTCGCACTTGCTGGAAACCCAGATTTATTATTTTTAGATGAACCGACTGTAGGAATGGACATTACATCTAGAAAGGCTTTCTGGGAAACGATTCGAAAGCTAGCGAGTGAAGGGAAAACGATTATTTTGACAACGCATTATTTAGAAGAAGCAGATGCGTTAGCAGATCGAATTTTACTATTTGCAAACGGAGAAATCATTGCTGATGGAACTCCGGAGGAAATGAAAGCAACGATTTCTCGAAAAACCATTTCATTTTACACAAAAGAAAAAATTCCAACAGACTTGCTGAAGGGGTTACCGCATGTTACAGCAGTACAGTTTCATGAACCGCGTGTTATTCTCACAACAGATGATACGGATGCTACGTTGCAAGCAATTTATAAAGAGAATTTACCTGTTACAGATATCTCAGTTGAACGAGGAAGTCTTGATGAAGCGTTTGAACAGTTTGTCGCAAATCAGAAGGAGGGAATTGCATGAAAGCCTTATGGATGCAATGTAAAATAGAAATCTTACGTACGTTTCGCAATAAATTATTTATCTTTTTCTCATTATTAATGCCAGTTCTGTTTTATTACATTTTTACAAATGTCATTCAAGTACCGCAGAACGGAGATGCTTGGAAAGCGCACTATTTAATTTCGATGGCTACTTTCAGTATTGTAGGAACAGCACTTTTTAGTTTTGGTGTGAGACTTTCTCAAGAAAAAGGGCAAGGATGGACACATCTTTTAAAAATTACACCACTTCCAGAGGGAGCATATTTAACAGCTAAAATTATTTCTCAAACAGTGGTAAATGCTTTTTCAATACTTGTGATCTTTATTGCAGGTATGCTAATCAATAACGTGGAATTAACGATCGGGCAATGGATTGGTGCTGGATTATGGCTATTAATAGGTGTGACGCCGTTTTTAGCACTTGGAACGATTGTAGGTTCAATTAAGAAAGCAGATGCAGCTTCTGGTCTCGCAAACATTTTAAATATGAGTTTAGCAGTACTAGGCGGTTTATGGATGCCGATTGAAGTGTTTCCGAAAGTGCTAAGAACAATTGGAGAGTGGACACCAACATATCACTTCGGAAGCGGGGCATGGGATATTGTAGCGGGGAAATCTATAGGCTGGGAGAATATCGCGATTTTAGGAGGTTATTTCCTTATATTTGTTGTAATATCAATATATATAAGAAAAAGACAGGAAGCGGTATAAATGATAGAGAAGAAGTTTGAGATTTTTCCGAAACATATGGGATTCTTCCCGTATATATGGCTTGTATATTTAGCGTTTCCAATCTACACATTACTACAAGAAACTGGTTGGAAACTATTGTTAGGAAGCGGTATGCTAGTAATCTTTGTTTTGGCATACCGACAACTTTATTTTGTGCAAAAGACATTTATGATGTGGGCATGTATACAAATGATCATCGCATTTGTGTTAGGTTTTTTTTATAATCCATATCTTATTTATTTAGGCTTTTTTACTGCAAATGCAATAGCATTTGCACCTACAAAGAAATCATTCCGAATACTATTTTCTTTATTAGTACTAACCGTTATCACATTCATATTTGTATACAGAAATGATTTTTCGTTGACATCTTTTTTAGGTGCTGTACCAATGTTTATTATGATGCTTCTGATGCCTTTTGCTATGCGTAGTTTTAATCAAAAAAAGGTGTTAAGGAACCAGTTAAGTGAAGCAAACGAACAAATTAAAGATCTAGTAAAACGTGAAGAACGTCAGCGAATCGCCAGAGACCTTCACGATACTTTAGGACATACGTTATCCCTCATTACTTTAAAAAGCCAGCTTGTTGAGAAGCTGATTGTAAAAAATCCAGAGCGTGCAAGTATAGAAGCGAAGGAGATTACGCAAACATCGCGCACAGCCTTAAAGCAATTGCGTGAATTGATTTCCGATATGCGGATGATTACTGTGGAAGAAGAGCTTGAGCAAATAAAGGCTATCCTGCAAGCTGCTAATATTTCACTAGAGGTAAAGCAGAAAGCAAGTTCTGGTGCATTATCACCACTTGAGCAAAATATTGTAGGTATGTGCTTGCGAGAAGCGGTAACGAACGTTGTAAAGCATAGTAAGGCGACGGAATGTATGGTTTCCTTATTTGAAACGCAAGGAGAACTGATTTTGCAGGTGAAAGATAATGGAGTGGGATTACAAGCACAAAGTCATGATGGGAATGGCATTTTAGGTATGAAAGAACGGCTTGCACTTATTGATGGAGCACTTGAACTAGATGAAACGCATCCTGGGACGATGTTAACGGTGAAGGTTCCAATTGTAATTAGAACAGGAAAGGATGAGGTGAGAGCATGATTAGAATCATCATTGCTGAGGATCAACGAATGCTTAGGGGAGCGCTCGGAGCTCTGCTTGATTTAGAAGATGACATTGAAGTGGTAGGGCAGGCGGAGAATGGTGAAGAAGCTTTAAAATTAATTGAAAAGTTGCAGCCAGATATAAGTATTATGGATATTGAAATGCCGATTCAAAGTGGTTTAGATGTTGCAGAGAAATTGCAAAAGAAAAAATTACTATGCAAAGTAATGATTTTAACAACATTCGCACGTCCAGGTTATTTTGAAAGAGCAATGAAAGCAGGAGTTCATGGATATTTATTAAAGGACAGCCCAAGTGAAGATTTAGCGGCAGCGATTCGCAATGTGATGCAAGGGAAACGAGAGATTTCCCCTGAATTAATGTTTGGACTATGGCAAGAGCAAAATCCGTTATCAGATCGTGAGAAAGAAGTACTTTTGTTAGCGAAAGAAGGAAAAACAGCAAATGAAATTGCCAAGACACTGTATCTTTCATCTGGTACTGTACGGAATTATATTTCAGATGTGTTAACAAAATTAAATGCGAAAAACCGAATTGAAGCAATTGCGATTGCGGAAGAAAAGGGCTGGATATGAAAAAAGATGTTTACCGGTTATAGTGGTAAACATCTTTTTATTCTTTTTTTTTGAACCTCTATCACTAAAATGTAAAGTCTATGACATAATATAGATTTTACTTCATTTTTCGACAAAAAATTTGTTATAGTAAGATTAGGTTGCTGTTCTAGATTTTGGGTAAATTTACCGCTAATTGTCTTAATTACCCCATGTTTATCTACTTGAGCAATGATGTCTTGGTCATATATTTCATCATTTTTATATGATTGGGAAAGACATACTTCGGTTTGATTTTCTTGTAGGTTGAAATTCAACATCTTTTCAGTGGTAACTTGTTTTTGTTACGCGTTAACCTCTTGTACTTCATCTTTTAAGTATTTTTAGCAATATTTCCTATTGTTACGTTTTGTGGTTCAGTTTATTTACTAATTATCAAGCTAGGTTGAGTAACTTCAATGTTCACTTCATTGTTATCAATTTTTGGGGCACGATAATTGCTGCTACATGATAAGGGATAGAACAGAAGTAAGGAATATACTAGCAACTTTTATATTATTCATCTCTAACATTTGGAGTCTTGTATTTGTATAAGATGATTTATAAGAAAAGTGTGCTAAATGATATATATTATGCAATATTTCATGTCTAAAAGTGCCGGAAAACTATTATTGTAGTGGTATGACAACTTGAAAAGTTAGATTTCTGTAATGGGATGGTGAGCTATTATGCACGCAGAAAAGCTGGGAGCTGAAATAAAGAAAATTAGAATGTTAAGAGGTTTAACACAAAAGCAGTTGTCTGAGAATATATGTCATCAATCAGAAGTAAGCAGGATTGAGTCAGGAACGGTATATCCAAGTATGGATATACTGCAAGGGATTGCAGCAAAGCTAAGGGTTCCCATTATTCATTTTTATGAGGTTCTTAGTTATTCTGACCTCGAAAGAAAGAAAAAGTTTAAGAAGCAAATTCAATTATTGTGTAAGAAGAAGCAGTATGATGAAATTCATAAAATTGTTTCAGAGGAACTTAAGAAAGAAGAGAGTCATCCTGAATTTAAGCAATTTCTTCTATGGTATTATCATTTATCTTCTTATGCTTTAAAGAAAGTTAATTTTGAATACTGCATCTCAGAGCTGAAAAATATAATCCATCAGCAATATGGTGGGGTAGATGTGTTTCAAAATTTATATATCGAAAATTCGATTGCTATTATTTATGCAGAAAATAACCATTTAGAAAAAGCTATTACATTATTTCAAGATATTTTACAACAGCTGGAGTCATTACAGAGTGATCAAGATTTTGTTGTTAAGGTTCGATATAATTATGCGAAAGCTTTATGTTTAAATAATGAATATGCAAAGTCGCTTCAGCAAGTAGACAAAGCAATTGAAACGTCGCGACTTATTGGGAGTATGAATCTTCTTGGGCAACTGTACTATCAAAAGGGAGAGTGCTTAGAGAAATTAATTTATCCGCCAAGTGAAATTACAGTTGTTTATGAAAAGGCTTTATTATTTTTTGATTTACTAGATTTACATTCTCACAAAGAGATATTATTAGCAGAAAAGGGATTAACCGATCGTAATGAACAGACAATATTCTCTAGCTAATTAAATTTATCCCGCTATTCGTGGGCAGTAATTCCCCACTTCAAGATTAAGAGAGAAAAGAGAAAGATAGGTGGAGGATAACTGCCCGTAAAAGCCCAATCGGTGAGAGCTAACAATCAGTGTGGAATGAAGATTACTCCCACTGATGGAAGTTTCATTCTATATTTTTCAATAATGAAACCATAAGAGAATATGCATAATTGCATTTTTTAAAGAAATTATTTCATGATATATTTAAAGAAAATAGAGCATAGGGTGATGAGTGATGAAAAAAATTCTTGCATACGGTTTAATGGCAATGGCAATGCTAGCTGGTGTTGCATTCGGAGTGAGTCAAGATCACGCATTAACAAATCAACAGGAACAAGTACAATTAGCTGCAGGTCTACCATTTGAACATTAAGATAAAAAAGAACCCAAGTGAGGGTTCTTTATTTTTGTTAGGGATAAAAGTGTTAGATAATTCAAAGCTCTTGAATGTAGTCAAAGGTTTAGGTATGTAAGAATGACTATTATTTCTTGGCCTTAACACCTTCGGCAATCACACTGAAGAGAAGAGAATCGTGAAACAGCGTTACGATTACCATTGTAGCGTTGCACTGCTTATTCGTTTCATTCCTCTTATAGAAGCAAGTTCATCTACTAACTGAAAAAGTGCTAAATCTTTTTGCTTACTCTCAATCATAATGTCAAAATCTTGATTTACTGCTTTGGCAATATGTAAAAAGGAATTTATAAATGCAGTATCAATATAATTAGCGTGGGATCTGAATTCCTTTTCTGACCTTGGTGAAGAAATATGGACTTTAGGAACTGTATGTGTATGATTCCACGTTTCGAAAATAGCTGGTAGTAGTTCCTCTAACGGTTCATCACAAAGATTTGCCATGTGATGATGATAATCAAATACAAAAGGGATTCTTTCTTGCTTACAAACGGCTAATGTTTCAGAAGCTGTATATGTTTTATCATCATTTTCAAGTGTCATTTGCTGCTTGATATGGAAAGGGAGCTTTTTTAAGTTTTCATGAAAGCGTAGTAAAGTTTTCTCTTTGTTACCGTATGCACCTCCAATATGGATATTAATGTAGGAAGAGTCTGCTAATCCCATTGCATCTAATACGTTATAGTGATATGTCATATCTAAAACCGCATTATCTGTAATATGAGGTTTTTCACTTGTAAATAATGTGAACTGATTTGGATGAAAGCTGACTCGTAAGTTATGCTCTCGAATTAATTTCCCCATCTTACGCCAAAAGGGTGTAAATATATCGATATAATCAAAATCAACTTCAGGATGGGTTGCGAGCGGGACGATAGAAGATGATAATCGGTATAATGGAATTTCATGTGCGATATTGTAATGCAGGGTACGTAATGTATGCATAAGGTTTTGCATTGTAATATTATATAATTTTTCTTCTCGTTCCTGTTTCCCAAGCTTTTTCCACGTTGTAAATGTCATTGTTTTAGCAGGGGAGCAGTCCCACAAAGCGACTGCATGTGAGACATACCCAAAGCGCATAATCATCTGTCCTACCCCCGTTATTTATTATTTAATTATAAAAGTTTCATTTCATAAGAAAAACGCTAGTAACGTCCCAATCCATTCTTTTCCTTTATCGACAAGGGAGAGAGAGGAAACATCTTTCCAAGTAAGCAATGTAGACCCCTCAATATCTTTGCTAATGTGCACCTTAATTTCTTGTATAAAAGCCCGATCATATAGGAGACAATTTATTTCATGATTGATGTATATACTTCTCATATCAAAATTAGCTGTTCCGATATCACAAATATGATTATCTACCATAATAATTTTCGCGTGAAAAAATCCTTGTTGAAATTCATAAATATGACACCCTGCCCTCATCAATTTCCGGCAGTATGGTAATTTAGCTTCGCGAACGAGTGGGTGATCTGCTTTTTTAGGAACGAGAATCGTAATGCGAACACCTCGTTTTTTTGCTTGTAATAATGCATTCATTACTATTTTTCCCGGAATGAAATAGGGTGTCCCAATATATAATTCCTCTTTTGCACTTTCAATAAGTGATACAAATGTTTCCTGTAAATAGGCACCGTCTGTTGGGATAAAGCGGTGTAGCATAGGGCCTGGAAACTGTTTAGGAAAAAATGATGCTTCTTCTAATAAATCTTCATTTGTATCATCGCGCCAATCGTGCAAAAATTGTTTTTGTAAATCTTGTACGCCTTCGCCGGTCAGGCGTAAATGATAATCACGCCAAAGGCCCAATTCAGGATCATGCCCCAAATATTCTTCTCCGATGTTGAAACCTCCAATATAGCCAATTTTCCCATCGATAATCGTAATTTTTCTATGATTTCTTTGGTTTGCAGAAAAAAAGAGAAAAGGGATCTTGATTTTATGGCAATATGAAAAAGATACACCGTGTTTCCTGAGTGAGCGAATGGTTTCATCTGATAAACGATGGCTTCCTATACGATCGAGAAGGAGGCGTACTTCTATACCTTGTTTGGCTTTTTCAGTGAGAAGCTGTAAAAAAGTTTGACTAACTTCATCATTTTTGACAATGAAAAATAAAATATGTATATGATGCTTTGCCCCCTTTATATCCAGAAATAAATCATTGTATAAATTTGTTCCCCATGTATACAATTTAAAATTGCTACGTCGTAAGGGAAAAGGGCGGGACTTTATTTTTTTTAAATGATGTTTTCTTCCAAGTAAAAAGTCGAGTGAGACCCATATGACTAAGCATGTTAGTAAAAGAGATAAAAAGACCATTATCAAATTACCTCCTGAGAATTCATTCTTATAGTTTCACCTAAATAAACAGCTTTATGAAAAAATGTTGTGTTGTATAACAAAAAACTGTTGACTGAATGCTCACTCATTATATAATGGGGATAGGGGATATAATTCAGAAAATTATTTATTTTCGAAGATTCTAAAAGAAAGAGGGCTTACAAAGAGAGGGGTATCATAAAAATGAATAGTTTACTGATCATTAATTGGCTGGCTGCCATTGCTGTTATTGCTTATGCTGGATATTTGTTTGTATATTTGATACGAACAAGGATGGCCTACATACAATTAGGAAAAAAAGTAGAATTTGATCGCCGCTTTAAAGAGAGGTGGGATATTCTTAAGGTTAACGTTTTCGGTCAAAAAAAATTGCTGAAAGATAAGAAAAGCGGTATCATGCACGTTATGTTTTTTTACGGATTTATTCTTGTCCAATTTGGAGCAATTGACTTCGTTTGGAAAGGATTAGCACCAGGATCACATCTTCCATTTGGACCACTATACCCTGCATTTACATTCTTCCAGGAAATTATCACACTTATGATTTTAATCGCAGTTTTTTGGGCTTTTCATAGAAGATACGTTGAAAAACTTGTTCGTTTAAAACGTAATTTTAAATCAGGCCTTGTTCTTATTTTTATCGGAGGCTTAATGCTTTCTGTACTACTTGGTAACGGAATGGGCATTATATGGCACGGCGAAGAGCTTTCGTGGAGCGAACCAATCGCTTCTGGAATCGCTTACGTTTTCTCAGGAATAAATGAAACCGCAGCTATTTCTGTGTTCTATTTCTCTTGGTGGGTGCATCTACTTATTTTGTTAACGTTTTTAGTTTATGTACCACAATCAAAACACGCACATTTAATTGCCGGACCTGCTAATGTATTCTTTACTCGCCTTTCTAATCCAGGGAAACTTGAAAAAATTGATTTTGAAGATGAGACACAAGAAACATTCGGCGTTGGGAAAATTGAGGATTTCAAACAGACGCAGCTTATTGATTTATACGCTTGTGTAGAGTGCGGGCGCTGTACAAATATGTGCCCGGCAACAGGAACGGGCAAAATGTTGTCACCAATGGATTTAATTTTAAAACTTCGCGATCACTTAACGGATAAGGGGGCAGCGGTAACATCACGGGCTCCATGGGTTCCGGCGGTTGCGTTTAACAATACACAAGGAAATCAGTTAGCGATGATGGCAGCAGGGCAAGGGCAACAAGAATCGGCTGCTACAGCACTTGCTTATGATCCAAGTTTAATCGGAGACGTCATTACAGAAGAAGAGATTTGGGCATGTACAACGTGCCGTAGCTGTGAAGATCAATGCCCAGTTATGAATGAACACGTTGACAAAGTTATTGATTTACGTCGTTATCTCGTTTTAACAGAAGGAAAAATGGATCCAGAAGCGCAGCGTGCGATGACAAATATTGAGCGCCAAGGGAATCCGTGGGGGCTGAACCGTAAAGAGCGTGAAACGTGGCGCCAAGGCGATGATGAAGTAACCGTTCCAACTGTGAAAGAGAAAACAAAGGCTGGCGAAGAGTTCGAATATTTATTCTGGGTAGGATCAATGGGATCTTATGATAATCGCAGTCAGAAAATTGCGATATCATTTGCGAAGCTGATGAATAAAGCGGGCATTTCCTTTGCGATTCTTGGTAATAAAGAAAAGAACTCGGGAGATACGCCGCGCCGCCTTGGAAACGAATTTGTATTCCAAGAGATGGCCACAAAGAACATTGAAGAATTTGAAAAAGCAGGCGTGAAGAAAATCGTTACGATTGATCCGCATGCCTATAACACATTTAAAAATGAGTATCCAGACTTTGGTCTACAAGCAGAAGTCTATCACCATACAGAATTATTAGCACAGTGGGTGAAAGAAGGACGATTAGAGCCGGTTCACCGTATTGAAGAGACGATTACGTATCATGACTCCTGTTATTTAGGAAGATACAACGAAGTATATGAAGCACCGCGCAGTATTTTAAAAGCAATTCCAGGTGTGAAAGTTGTTGAAATGGAGCGTAATCGTGAAACAGGCATGTGCTGCGGTGCAGGCGGCGGACTTATGTGGATGGAAGAAACAACAGGTTCGCGCATTAACGTTGCACGTACAGAACAAGCACTTGCTGTGAAACCGTCAATCATTGGTACGGGATGCCCGTACTGCCTAACGATGATTAGTGACGGTACGAAAGCAAAAGAAGTAGAAGAGCAAGTTCAGACACTTGATGTAACAGAGATTTTAGAACGCTCTGTAATTGGGTCTAAAAAAGAAGTTATGTAATACGTAAGAATCCATACAACTTTAGAAAGAGGTGCAAGATTTGCACCTCTTCTCAGCGTAGGAGTATCGAGCGGGCGCTCAGCGCCCAAAAAAGAAATGGGGGAAATAAACGTGGTAAGAACAGTTATTTTAAGTGCTGCAAGAACGCCGGTTGGAAAGTTTGGGGGATCTTTAAAGGATGTAAAAGCAACGGAACTTGGAGGAATTGCGATTAAAGCTGCGCTTGAGCGAGCGGATGTTGCTGCAAATGATGTTGAAGAAGTTATATTCGGAGCGGTGATTCAAGGAGGACAGGGGCAAATTCCTTCGCGCCAAGCGGCGAGAGAAGCTGGACTTCCCTGGGAAACTCGTACAGAAACAGTGAATAAAGTTTGTGCATCTGGTCTTCGTGCTGTAACAATGGCTGATCAAATTATTCGTACTGGAGATCAAACGCTTATTGTAGCAGGCGGAATGGAATCAATGAGCAATAGTCCTTATATTTTACAAGGTGCACGATGGGGATACCGGATGGGACATAATCAAGTTGCCGATCTAAATGTAGTAGATGGCTTAACGTGTTCATTTTCTGGCGTACATATGGGTGTGTATGGCGGAGAAGTCGCGAAGGAGGACGGAATCTCTCGCGAAGTGCAAGATGAATGGGCATATCGCAGTCATCAGCGTGCAGTTTCTGCGCAGAAGGAAGGTCGATTTGAAGAGGAAATCGTACCAGTATCTGTACCGCAGCGAAAAGGTGAGCCGATTGTTGTTACAAAAGATGAAGCGCCGCGCGAAGATACAACAGTTGAAAAGCTAGCAAAGCTAAAGCCTGTATTTGATAAAACAGCGGCAGTAACGGCTGGAAATGCACCAGGGTTAAATGATGGCGGCGCGGCGCTTGTATTAATGAGCGAGGACAGAGCGCAGCAAGAAGGAAGAAAACCGTTAGCGACGATTTTAGCACATACAGCAATTGCGGTAGAAGCGAAAGATTTCCCAAGAACACCAGGGTATGCGATTAATGAGCTTTTGAAGAAAACAGGTAAGACAGTGGATGAGATTGACTTATTTGAGATTAACGAAGCCTTTGCAGCAGTTGCAATTGCGAGTGCAAATATTGCAGGAATTGATCCGGAAAAAATTAACGTAAACGGTGGCGCGGTTGCGATGGGACATCCAATTGGAGCAAGCGGGGCACGGATTATTGTAACGCTTATTCATGCACTGAAGCAACGCGGCGGCGGCATTGGAATTGCATCGATTTGCAGCGGCGGTGGCCAAGGCGACGCGATTATGATTGAAGTTCATTAATAAAAAGGGGGAGAAAAAATGAGTGTGCAAAAAATTGTTGTAATCGGTGCGGGGCAAATGGGTTCAGGTATTGCACAAGTATGTGCGATGGCAGGATATGACGTATATATGCAGGATTTGAAACAAGAGCAATTAGATCGGGGATTATCCATTATTACAAAAAACTTAGCACGCCAAGTAGAAAAAGGACGCATGGATGAAGAGTCAAAGGAAGCAACTTTAAATCGTCTTACAGCGACGCTTGAATTAAATTGTGTAAAAGAAGCAGATCTTGTTATTGAGGCAGCCGTTGAGAAAATGGATATTAAAAAGAAAATTTTCGCGAATTTAGATGAAATTGCACCAGAACATGCGATTTTGGCGACAAATACATCGTCTTTACCAATTACAGAAATTGCAGCGGTAACGAAAAGACCAGAGAAAGTAATTGGGATGCACTTTATGAATCCAGTTCCGGTTATGAAGCTTGTTGAAATCATTCGGGGTCTTGCAACAGATGATGCAGTATACGAAACAATCGAAGACATTACAAAGAAAATCGGAAAAGTACCAGTTGAAGTAAATGATTTCCCTGGATTTGTTTCCAACCGTATTTTATTACCGATGATTAATGAAGCGATTTATACGCTATATGAAGGCGTCGCAACAAAAGAAGCAATTGATGAAGTGATGAAGCTCGGTATGAATCATCCAATGGGGCCGTTAACATTAGCAGATTTTATTGGTCTAGATACGTGTTTATACATTATGGAGGTTCTGCATGAAGGACTAGGAGATAGTAAGTATCGCCCATGTCCGTTATTACGTAAATATGTAAATGCTGGTTGGTTAGGTCGAAAAACAGGTCGTGGTTTCTACGTATACGAATAGAAAGCAAGGGTAGGTCTCCCTCTTTTTTACAAAGTAGTGGTCTTACCAGGTGGTTGAAAAAAGATATATCGCAAATGGGGGCGGGGCATATGAATTTTCGTTTTACAGAAGAGCAGCAGATGATGAGGAAAATGGTTCGAGATTTTGCACAAAAGGAAATCGCTCCCTTTGTTCCAGAGATGGAACAAGGGGTGTTTCCTAGAGAGATTTTGAAGAAAATGGGTGAACTTGGACTTATGGGGATTCCAGCACCAGCGAAATATGGCGGTGCGGAAATGGATTTCATTTCTTACATTTTAGCTATTGAGGAATTATCAAAGGTGAGCGCGACAATTGGTGTTATTTTGGCGGTACACACATCGGTTGGAACAAACCCAATTTTATATTTTGGAACAGAAGAACAAAAGCAAAAATATGTTTCTAAACTAGCGACGGGTGAATACTTAGGTGCATTTGCTTTAACTGAGCCAAATGCGGGATCAGATGCAGGTAGCTTAAAATCAAGAGCCGTAAAGCAAGGTGATTACTATGTCATTAACGGTTCGAAAGTATTTATTACAAACGGTGGCGAGGCGGATACATATATCGTGTTTGCTTCTACGAATCCAGATGCAGGGAAGAGCGGAATTTCTGCGTTTATTGTAGAGAAAGATACACCAGGCTTAATCGTTGGAAAAGACGAACATAAGATGGGACTGCTTGGTTCTCGTACAGTGCAATTAACATTTGAAGATATGAAAGTACCAGTAGAAAACCTGCTCGGTGAAGAAGGACAAGGTTTTAAAGTAGCGATGGCGAATTTAGATGTTGGTCGCATTGGTATTGGAGCACAGGCACTTGGCATCGCCGAGGCAGCGCTAGCATGTGCAGTGGATTATGCGAAGGAGCGTCAGCAATTTGGAAAACCAATTGCCGCGCAGCAAGGACTGGGCTTTAAACTGGCGGATATGGCTACGAGCGTAGAAGCTGCGAGGTTACTTGTATATAGAGCGGCATCGCTTAGGGCACAGGGACTTCCTTGCGGGAAGGAAGCATCTATCGCAAAGCTGTTTGCTTCGAAAACAGCGGTCGATGTCGCAATTGAAGCGGTACAAGTATTTGGCGGTTACGGCTATACGAAAGATTATCCAGTTGAGCGATTTTTCCGTGATGCAAAAATTTGTGAGATTTATGAAGGAACGAGTGAAATACAGCGGCTTGTTATTAGCCGAGCATTATAAAGAGAAGAGAGAGTGAGGGGAAGGAACATGGATTTTAAATTATCAGAAGAGCATGAAATGATACGAAAAATGGTTCGAGATTTTGCGAGAAATGAAGTGGCGCCGACAGCAGCGGAGCGAGATGAAGAAGAACGATTTGACCGCGCTTTATTTGACCAAATGGCGAACCTTGGTTTAACAGGAATTCCATGGCCTGAAGAATACGGCGGGATTGGAAGCGATTACTTAGCGTATGTGATTGCTGTAGAAGAGTTATCTCGTGTTTGCGCTTCGACAGGTGTCACGTTATCTGCTCATACTTCGCTTGCTGGTTGGCCCATTTTTAAATTTGGAACAGAGGAACAAAAACAAAAGTTTTTACGCCCGATGGCGGAAGGGAAGAAAATTGGTGCATATGGTTTAACAGAGCCAGGTTCTGGTTCAGATGCAGGCGGAATGAGAACGACAGCGAAGCGAGATGGCGATCACTACATTTTAAATGGTTCTAAGATTTTTATTACAAATGGCGGCATTGCTGATATTTATGTTGTCTTTGCATTGACTGATCCAGAATCAAAGCAGCGCGGCACAAGTGCATTCATTGTAGAAAGCGATGCGCTAGGATTTTCAGTTGGTAAGAAAGAGAGCAAGCTTGGGATTCGCTCTTCACCAACAACAGAAATCATGTTTGAAGACTGCCGTATTCCTGCTGAAAATTTACTTGGCGAAGAAGGACAAGGGTTCAAAATTGCAATGCAGACGCTAGACGGTGGTCGTAACGGTATTGCGGCGCAAGCTGTTGGTATTGCGCAAGGAGCTTTAGATGCTTCTGTGGAGTATGCAAGAGAACGGCATCAGTTTGGAAAGCCAATTGCTGCGCAGCAAGGAATTGGTTTTAAATTAGCAGATATGGCGACAAGTGTAGAGGCAGCACGCCTATTAACATACCAAGCTGCTTGGCTAGAATCAGAAGGACTTCCGTACGGAAAAGAATCAGCGATGTCGAAGGTGTTTGCTGGGGATACAGCGATGAAAGTAACGACGGAAGCAGTACAAGTATTTGGTGGTTACGGTTATACGAAAGATTACCCGGTAGAACGGTTCATGCGTGATGCAAAGATTACGCAAATTTATGAGGGAACACAAGAGATTCAAAGGCTTGTAATTTCTCGCATGTTAACGAAATAAGAGAAAAAGCGTAGGTATTTTCCTACGCTTTTTCCTTCCAAATGGTAGAGAGAGGTGAAGAGGATGGTTAAGCACAATGTGCATGCGTCTGTAAAGGATGAGAAATTGGTTGCACTAAGGCGCGAGCAGATGATTAAAGGAGCGGTGCAGCTCTTTAAGCAAAAGGGATTTCCTCGTACAACAACGAGGGAAATTGCAAAAGCGGCCGGGTTTAGTATTGGGACACTTTACGAATATATCCGTACGAAAGATGATGTGTTGTATTTAGTATGTGATAGTATTTATGAACATGTAAAAGAACGATTAGAAGAAGTGGTCTGCACGGAAAAAGGAAGCGTTGAAAGTTTAAGGGTAGCCATTACGAATTATTTTAAAGTAATGGATGAGTTGCAAGAAGAAGTATTAATTATGTATCAAGAAGTTCGTTTTTTACCGAAAGAGTCTCTTCCATATGTACTAGAAAAAGAGTTTCAAATGGTGGGAATGTTTGAAAATATTTTAGAACAGTGTACGAAAAATGGCACATTTACATTAACGAAAAAGGAAATTCAACTGCTGGCTCATAATATTTTCATTCAAGGACAAATGTGGGGATTTAGACGCTGGGCCCTGCAAAAACTTTATACATTAGAGGAATATACAGAAATGCAGATTAGGTATGTATTACATGGCGCGCATATGCTTCCGAAATAAAACGATATCCCCCTCTTTTAGGCGGGAGAGAGCATCTAGCCATGCATAGAAGCGGCCAGTGCCTTTTTTAGCTCCATGCCGAGTGAGACCAGAAGGAGAAAATGAGAGGAAATCCCCACTGATTAAAGTTTCACTTTATATAGTCCCTACAGGTTAATCTTGTAAATACTGGTCTGTAATCACTTTTATCGATTGCTCGTGAAAGTTTCCCGTTTTTTTTTGTAGCATATTTGTTGGAGTTTTGTTTATAATGAATAGTATGGATTTTTTTAAACAGGCCGTTATATATAGGATTATATTTTAAGAAAGGAAGTGCCGCATAAGTGGATTTTAAGAAATATTCACCAGAAGAGCTAAAAGAATTATCCATGATTGAAGTTGTACATAGTGTTTTAGAGGATAAAAGACAGGCAACGTCATTCCATGATTTAGTTCAGGAAATCGCTCAAGTGCTGGGACTATCTCAAGAACAAGTTGCTGCGAAGATCGCACAATTCTATACAGATTTAAATATCGATGGACGTTTCATCAATTTAGGAGAAAACCGTTGGGGGATACGCAGTTGGTACCCATACGAGCAAATTGATGAAGAAATCTTACCTCAGCCAAAGCCTAAGAAAAAACGTAAGGTTGAAGAGGAAGAAGATTTTGATGACTACATTGAAGAAGACGAAGACGACTTCGACGGTGATGACGAAGAAGATGATGTAGAAGATTTGGACAAGGTTCTTGACGAAGACGATGATCTTGATGATTTAGATGAAGATGATGAAGAGGAAGAATTCGCTGACGAAGAACTTGAGTATGATGAAACAGAAGAAGAAGAGGAAGAAGTGTAGTTCTTGACTTTTTATTATCGTCCATGTAGAATCATTTTTGGGCTCTTTAAAACAGGACGATAATACTTTTAAAGTGTAAATATAAAAGAAAATTGCTCCCTACTTATTACTTTTCGTGATGAGGGGAGCAATTTTCTTTTTTGTTTTTTGTTTAGAAAATAAAAAGAGTCTAACAATAAGATAGATAAGGTGTTATCTACATACGTTGCGCTTTGCAACGGTGATTATATAACAACAAAGTAGAAGGGAGTACTTTTATGACTAAGTATATTTTCGTAACAGGCGGTGTAGTATCTTCTTTAGGGAAAGGGATTACAGCAGCATCTCTTGGAAGACTTTTAAAAAATCGTGGTTTAAACGTAACAATCCAAAAGTTTGACCCATACATTAACGTAGACCCAGGGACAATGAGCCCATACCAACACGGTGAGGTATTCGTAACAGATGATGGCGCAGAAACAGACTTAGACCTTGGTCACTATGAGCGTTTCATTGACATTAACTTAAACAAATACAGCAACGTAACAACAGGTAAAATTTACTCTTCTGTTCTTCAAAAAGAGCGTCGTGGTGAATATTTAGGAGGAACAGTTCAAGTTATTCCTCACATTACAAATGAAATTAAAGAGCGTGTATATCGTTCAGGCCGCGAAACAAATGCGGACGTTGTTATTACAGAAATCGGGGGAACTGTTGGTGACATCGAGTCTCTACCATTCCTAGAAGCAATTCGCCAAATTAAGAGCGATATTGGTCGTGACAACGTAATGTATATTCACTGTACATTAATCCCGTACTTAAAAGCAGCGGGTGAAATGAAAACAAAACCAACGCAACATAGCGTTAAAGAACTTCGTAGCTTAGGTATTCAGCCAAATATTATCGTTGTTCGTACAGAATTGCCTGTTTCTCAAGATATGAAAGACAAACTTGCTTTATTCTGTGACATCGATACAAAAGCAGTTATCGAAGCGCGTGATGCAGATACGTTATATGCAGTTCCATTATCGCTTCAAGAGCAAAATATGGACCAAATCGTTTGCGATCACTTAAAACTAGACAATCCAGCTGCAGATATGACAGAGTGGACTGCATTAGTTGAAAAAGTACGTAACCTATCTAAGAAAACAAAAATCGCTCTTGTTGGTAAATATGTAGAACTTCAAGATGCATACATTTCTGTTGTAGAAGCACTTCGCCATGCAGGATATTCATTTGATACAGATGTAGAAGTGAAATGGGTAAATGCTGAGCACGTAACAGCAGAAAACGTAAAAGAATTAGTTGGCGACACAGACGGTATCCTTGTACCAGGTGGCTTCGGCGATCGCGGTGTAGAAGGAAAAGTCGCTGCAATTCAATATGCACGTGAAAATAAAGTTCCATTCTTAGGAATTTGCTTAGGAATGCAACTTGCATCAATCGAATTTGCACGTAACGTATTAGGATTAGAAGGGGCTAACTCTTCTGAAATTAATCCTGACACGCCTTATGCAATTATTGACTTATTACCAGAACAAAAAGATGTAGAAGACTTAGGTGGCACACTTCGTCTTGGTCTATACCCATGTAAGCTTACTCCAGAAACAAATGCTTACAATGCGTATAATGAACCAGTTGTATACGAGCGTCATCGTCATCGTTATGAGTTCAACAACGAATTCCGTAAAGACATGGAAGGCGCTGGATTTATCTTCTCTGGTACAAGCCCAGATGGTCGTTTAGTAGAGATCATTGAATTACAAGATCACCCTTGGTTCGTGGCAGCACAGTTCCACCCAGAACTTGTATCTCGTCCAAACCGTCCACAACCATTGTTCCATGATTTCGTAAAAGCTTCTATTACGAATAAAGAAAGCAAGTAATAAAAAAGGCGTCCAAATTTGGACGCCTTTTTCTTTTACTCATATTCGTTTATCATTTCATCAATTGTAAATTTTAATCCGTGATAAGCAAATAGAGATAAGATTAAACTTGGGAACCCATAACGGTTGCCTTCATCATCCGGGATTAAACCTTTTAGCAATTTTGTATCAATATGTACATCTGTGAATTGTTCTAGTGAGACTTCGCCATTTTGGATGGCTGAAATACCAACAATGGAGTGTCCTTCTTCTTGTAGCTGCTTCGCTAATGAAATAATATTTTCATCTGTTGAAAAACGACTGATAAGAAGTACGCGGTCTGCGGATGTCACTTCTGCTTTTGTACCATTTTCGATTAAGCGCTTTGCATGTTTTAGCGGCTCTGCGCCGTGTAATGCTTCCGAAACAACGCCGTCCATTTCGTTTGTACCGTGTAAATAAACGATGCCATCACCAACTAACGCTTGCGCAAGTAGACGGGCACTATCTTCTATATTCATCTCTTCTTTTTGAGAAATCTTTGTGAAATAGCCGCTTAGCTGAGTAGAAAAAATTTTTAACATTGTATTGCTCCTTTCGATTGTGTTAAGGCGGCTTTCATTATAGCTTATTTTTTTAGAAAGGCGAAGTAATAGAGGTAGCATAACAAAATAGTAGGCGGTAAAATAAGAAAGAAATGGGAAGGAATTTGGTAAAGAATAGCGAAAATAAATCGAATAAGATATAAGAAGCTTTTAATCTTGTATTTACACAGAAAGGTTGGGGACTATGGAAGGGAAAATTTTAATCGTTGATGATCAATACGGCATTCGTGTGTTATTGCATGAAGTGTTCCAAAAAGAAGGTTATCAAACGTTCCAAGCAGCAAATGGATTTCAAGCTTTAGATATTGTGAAAAAGGATAATCCAGATTTAGTTATTCTAGATATGAAAATTCCAGGTATGGATGGTATAGAGATTTTAAAACATGTGAAAGAAATTAACGAAGATATTAAAGTTATTTTAATGACTGCTTATGGGGAGTTGGATATGATCCAAGAAGCAAAAGATTTAGGAGCTTTAATGCACTTTGCTAAGCCGTTTGATATTGATGAAATTCGCCAAGCAGTACGAAATGAAATCGCTGTAGAGGCTTAAAAATGAATTTTTTATAAAAAATATGAAAAAAAGCGTTTACATGGACTGATGAGCAGGTGAATACAGTTGAGTTTTTGAGTACAAGTTGTTATCCTATTGAGTGTAGAAAAAAGTCCGGTATGTAGATATACATATTTTACCTTATTCTGGTCATACTACCAGCGATAAGAACTTATCGGATACAAAAAACGTTTTTTAGGAGGATTCATCATGCCTTTAGTTTCCATGAAAGAAATGCTAAACAAAGCACTAGAAGGAAAATACGCAGTTGGTCAATTCAACATGAACAACTTAGAGTGGACTCAAGCTATCTTAGCTGCTGCGGAAGAAGAAAAATCTCCTGTAATCTTAGGTGTATCTGAGGGTGCAGCTCGTCATATGACTGGTTTCAAAACAGTTGTAGCTATGGTTAGAGCTTTAATCGAAGAAATGAACATCACTGTTCCTGTAGCGATTCACCTTGACCATGGTTCAAGCTTCGAAAAATGTAAAGAAGCAATCGATGCAGGTTTCACATCTGTAATGATCGACGCTTCTCACCACCCATTCGAAGAAAACGTTGAAACTACTAAAAAAGTAGTAGAATACGCACACGCTCGTAACGTATCTGTAGAAGCTGAGCTTGGTACAGTTGGCGGACAAGAAGACGATGTAATCGCTGAAGGCGTTATCTATGCTAATCCTGAAGAGTGTAAACACCTTGTTGAAGCAACAGGTATCGATTGCCTAGCTCCAGCTTTAGGTTCTGTACACGGCCCTTACAAAGGTGAGCCTAACTTAGGATTTAAAGAAATGGAACAAGTTCGCGACTTCACTGGTGTACCTTTAGTACTTCACGGTGGTACTGGTATCCCAACTGCTGATATCGTAAAAGCTATTTCTTTAGGTACTTCAAAAATCAACGTAAACACTGAGAACCAAATCGAGTTTACAAAAGCTGTTCGTGAAGTATTAAACAAAGATCAAGAAGTTTACGATCCTCGTAAATTTATCGGACCTGGCCGCGAAGCTATCAAAGCAACTGTTATTGGTAAAATTCGTGAATTCGGTTCTAACGGTAAAGCGTAAGAATAAAATTCCGTTTTGGAAACCGTCTAGTCTTTTAGACGGTTTCCTTTCGTTGTATAATGAAAGCGTGAACAAGTCTTAAGATTAAATGAATTGCCAATTTATTCACATAAACTGTAAGGAAATGTGAAAATGGAAAATGGTGTGAATGATTCTATTAATAAACGTTATCATGTATCTAAGATGAATTGACGAGTATAGCTTGACGGGCAGTTAGTCTTCATCTACTCGCCTAAAGCCTACCTATTCTAAGGTGAGGGCTTACCACTTGTTAAGTTGAGGAAAGGGAAAAGTCAAAAATGATTGGCTCTTTTGTTTTTCTTGATAGTATGCTGAACAAATGAGATTCTTAAGGAAAATAAATACATTCATAAGAAGGGAGCTCAACATGGAAAAGTTGCTGATTGAAGGTGGAAGACCTTTAAACGGATCAATTCGCGTGAGCGGTGCAAAGAACAGTGCTGTTGCTCTAATTCCAGCGACCATTTTAGCTGATACTCCAGTGACCATCGGTGGTGTACCTAATATTTCAGATGTGAAGATGTTAGGAGACCTATTAGAGGAAATTGGAGGAGCTGTAACGTACAATCAGGAGGAAGAGATGACGGTTGATCCTTCCAAAATGGTTGCTATGCCCTTGCCGAACGGGAAGGTAAAAAAATTACGTGCTTCTTATTACTTGATGGGCGCTATGCTTGGCCGCTTTAACAAAGCTGTAATTGGGCTTCCTGGTGGATGTCACTTAGGGCCAAGACCAATTGATCAGCACATTAAAGGATTTGAAGCATTAGGTGCACATGTGACAAATGAGCAAGGTGCAATCTATTTAAGAGCGGATGAATTACGAGGAGCTCGTATTTATTTAGATGTTGTTAGTGTAGGAGCAACGATTAACATTATGCTAGCAGCTGTGCGTGCAAAAGGTAGAACGGTGATTGAAAACGCTGCGAAAGAACCAGAAATTATTGATGTAGCAACATTACTAACAAGTATGGGGGCACGAATTAAAGGTGCTGGTACAGATGTGATTCGTATTGATGGTGTGAATTCTCTGCACGGTTGTCACCATTCTATTATTCCAGACCGAATTGAAGCGGGTACGTACATGATTTTAGGAGCGGCGTCTGGTGGAGAAATAACAGTTGATAATGTAATCCCGCAACATTTAGAGTCAATCACTGCAAAATTACGAGAAGCTGGTGTACAAGTTGAGACGAACGATGATCAAATTAAGGTAAATGGGGATCGTAAATTAAAGATTGTTGATATAAAAACACTTGTGTATCCAGGATTTCCGACAGATTTACAACAACCTTTTACAACTCTTTTAACAAAGGCGCATGGAACGGGAGTTGTAACGGATACGATTTACGGTGCTCGTTTTAAACATATTGATGAATTGCGCCGGATGAATGCACAAATTAAGGTAGAAGGCCGTTCTGCTATTGTGACAGGACCTGTTGCTTTGCAAGGAGCAAAGGTAAAAGCGAGCGATTTACGGGCGGGTGCTGCACTTGTAATTGCAGGATTAATGGCTGAAGGGATTACAGAAGTGACAGGGCTTGAACATATTGACCGAGGTTATGAAAATATAGTAGACAAGCTTAAAGGTCTTGGTGCGAACATTTGGCGAGAACAAATGACGCGGCAAGAGATTGAAGAAATGAAAAATGCATAATTTGCAATGATTGTTGGCAATGTACTCTTGATATGGAGTTTTGCTTATTATTGCAAGATGAAGATGAAGTGGTGGTGCTTCCGTTAATGGGGGATGAAGAATTACTGCTGACGAAAGCTACACTTTATAGAAGGAACCGGTTCACAAAATGCGGCATAAATATTAAGACTTAAAAGGAGAGGGATTATTGTGGAAAGAAGTTTATCTATGGAGTTAGTACGTGTAACAGAGGCTGCAGCATTATCATCAGCGCGTTGGATGGGACGCGGAAAAAAAGATGAAGCAGACGGTGCAGCAACATCAGCAATGCGCGATGTGTTCGATACAATTCCGATGAAAGGTACAGTTGTAATTGGTGAAGGGGAAATGGATGAAGCGCCAATGCTATACATCGGGGAAAAATTAGGTACAGGATACGGACCGCGCGTCGATGTTGCAGTTGATCCGTTAGAAGGAACGAATATCGTAGCAGCTGGAGGTTGGAATGCACTTGCTGTTATTGCGATTGCGGATCACGGTAATTTGTTACATGCTCCTGACATGTACATGGATAAAATTGCAGTTGGACCAGAAGCAGTTGGTGCAGTTGATATTGACGCACCTATTATTGATAACTTACGCGCTGTTGCAAAAGCGAAAAATAAAGATATTGAAGATGTTGTAGCAACAGTTCTAAACCGCCCGCGTCACCAAGCGATTATTGAAGAAATTCGCAAAGCTGGCGCTCGTATTAAATTGATTAATGATGGCGATGTAGCTGGAGCAATTAATACAGCATTTGATCGTACAGGTGTTGATATTTTATTCGGTTCTGGTGGTGCACCTGAAGGCGTTCTTGCAGCAGTTGCATTAAAATGTTTGGGCGGGGAAATTCACGGGAAGCTTCTTCCTCAAAATGAAGCAGAATTAGCTCGTTGTAAAAAAATGGGTATTGAAGATATAAATCGTATCCTTCGTATGGAAGACTTAGTGAAAGGTGACGACGCAATCTTTGCAGCAACAGGCGTAACAGATGGTGAATTACTACGTGGTGTTCAATTTAAAGGCAGTGTTGGTACAACAGAATCCCTTGTTATGCGTGCAAAATCCGGAACAGTTCGTTTCGTTGACGGACGCCATAGCTTAAATAAAAAACCAAATTTAGTAATTAAATAAAGAGAAAACAGAAGCAATATAAAAAGCGGAGGCAAATTTTCTTGTCTTCGCTTCTTGTATTTGTGTTACAACGTATTGATTAAAACTGGATAAAAGGGTTACAATAGTGAATATTACCCTACTTGAACTTATTGCCTTTCATTATTATGTATTTGCCTTCCGTATATTTTCCCTTTACCCATGTGAAAAGAGAATAATGTCAAAGTGTGGTGTCTGAATGAATTTGTCAATTGCAGCATTAGAAAACATGAAATTAAAAGAGTTATACGAGCATGCGAAAGAATTTAAGATTTCGTATTACAGCAAATTAACAAAGAAAGAGTTAATTTTTGCTATATTAAAAGCTCGTGCAGAAAAAGAAGGTTTCTTCTTCATGGAAGGTGTACTCGAAATTATTCAATCAGAAGGATTTGGGTTCCTACGTCCAATCAACTATTCTCCAAGCTCAGAAGATATTTATATTTCAGCTTCGCAAATTCGTCGTTTTGATTTGCGTAATGGAGATAAGGTTTCTGGTAAAGTACGCCCGCCGAAAGAAAACGAACGCTATTTTGGATTGCTGCAAGTCGAAGCAGTAAATGGTGATGATCCAGAATCAGCAAAAGAGCGTGTGCATTTCCCTGCATTAACACCGTTATATCCAAATCGTCAAATGAAATTGGAGACGGAGCCGAAGAAACTATCAACACGCATCATGGATTTAATTGCACCAGTTGGATTTGGACAACGTGGTTTAATTGTCGCGCCTCCAAAGGCTGGTAAAACGATACTATTAAAAGAAATTGCTCATAGTGTCACAACAAATCATCCAGAAGCAGAATTAATCGTACTTTTAATTGACGAACGTCCAGAGGAAGTAACGGATATTGAACGTTCTGTTAAAGGTGATGTTGTAAGTTCTACGTTCGATGAAGTACCGGAAAACCACATTAAGGTGGCTGAGCTTGTATTAGAACGTGCGATGCGTCTTGTAGAACATAAAAAAGACGTTATCATTTTAATGGATAGTATTACCCGTTTAGCACGTGCTTACAATCTTGTTATTCCACCAAGTGGACGTACGTTATCGGGTGGTATTGACCCAGCTGCGTTCCATAGACCAAAACGATTTTTCGGGGCAGCTCGTAACATTGAAGAGGGCGGTAGCTTAACGATTTTAGCAACAGCACTTGTTGATACAGGGTCTCGTATGGATGATGTTATTTACGAGGAGTTTAAAGGAACAGGTAATATGGAACTTCATTTGGATCGCTCGTTAGCTGAGCGTCGTATCTTCCCAGCGATTGATATTCGCCGTTCTGGTACGCGTAAAGAAGATCTATTAATTCCGAAAGAACATTTAGACAAGCTATGGGGCATTCGCAAAACAATGCGTGATACACCAGACTTTGTTGAAAGTTTCTTACGCAAGATGCGTCAAATGAAAACAAATGAAGAATTTTTACAAAACATTGTTGCAGATTCCAAAAGATATGTAACAACGAAGTAAAGGGAAACGGTGATGACTCGCTTATTTTTATGCTAAGCGAGTTTTTTCATGCCTTTTTGTGGAGAAGTTTAGCTGGTTAGAGTTAAATGAGCCGTCTCCGCTTTTAGGTATATCCAGTTTCAGCGGCAAGAATGGTCGGTGGCTTCGCTTCTTCCTCTCATTCTGAACGAGCCGCTTTCGCTTTTAATTTATAAAAGACAAAAACAGGTAGTTGCAAAATGAAGTTAGCCTTGTTATAATTTCATCATATGTGTTTCATCATTATAGTTGTATTCGCAGCTAAAGATGAAAAACTCTGTTTCGAAAATGATTCAGGGCGGAAGGAGATGAAAAGAATGAAAGCAGGAATTCATCCGGATTACAAGAAAGTTGTATTCATGGACACAAACACAGGCTTCAAATTCTTAAGCGGATCTACTAAAGGATCTAGCGAAACGGTTGAGTGGGAAGATGGAAACACTTATCCATTACTAAAAGTTGAGATCAGTTCTGATTCTCACCCATTCTACACTGGACGTCAGAAGTTTGCTACTGCAGACGGACGTGTTGACCGCTTCAATAAGAAATACGGTCTTAAGTAATAAAAAACATAAAACAGGCAAGTGTATCTATTCGCTTGTCTGTTTTTTTTGCGAAAATATTAAACCTTTACCCTACTTTGGATAAAAAAGTAGATGAAAGGAGAGCTCCATGTACTTAATAAATCAAAACGGTTGGGTTGAAGTGATTTGCGGAAGTATGTTTTCTGGAAAATCAGAAGAGCTCATCCGCCGCGTGCGCCGTACACAATTTGCAAAGCAACATGCGATTGTATTTAAACCATGTATTGATAACCGTTATAGTGAAGAAGATGTTGTATCACATAATGGATTAAAGGTAAAAGCAGTTCCTGTTTCAGCTTCAAAAGATATATTTAATCATATAACAGAAGAAATGGACGTTATTGCAATTGATGAGGTGCAATTCTTTGATGGGGACATTGTGGAAGTGGTGCAAATATTGGCAAATCGTGGCTATCGTGTCATTGTAGCCGGTTTAGACCAAGATTTCCGTGGTCTACCATTTGGACAAGTTCCTCAGCTGATGGCGATTGCTGAACATGTAACAAAATTGCAAGCAGTTTGTTCTGTATGCGGGTCTCCAGCAAGCCGTACACAACGTTTAATTGATGGAGAACCGGCTGCATTCGATGATCCAATTATTTTAGTTGGGGCTTCAGAGTCATATGAGCCGCGTTGTCGTCATTGTCATGCAGTACCTACAAAACAAAAATAAGTAAAACTCGCTACAATAGGGCGGGTTTTTTTCGAAAATAGATGAAGAGTGGGGCTGCCTGTACTTTTAAAATAATATCTAGTTTCGGTGGCTTCGCTTCTTCCTGCGAGGAAAAAGGCACCTCTATGTCAGAAGCTCCATCCCCCTCCCATTCTGAGCGAGCCGCCTACACTTTTAAAATAATAATTTGCGTTTTTTTGATTAAGTACCATATACTATTTGTATTAAAGACTAGGATGTTGAGGTGAATGATGTGTTAGATCGTTTGCAAGCTGTAGAAAATCGTTATGAGAAGTTAAACGAGCTGTTAAGTGATCCAGAGGTTATTAGTGATTCGAATAAACTTCGTGAATATTCAAAGGAACAATCTGATATGCAAGAAACGGTAGAGGTGTACCGTGAGTATAAAGATGTTCGTGCGCAATTACGAGATGCGAAGGCAATGTTAGAAGAAAAGTTAGATGCTGACATGCGTGAAATGGTAAAGGAAGAAGTTTCTGAGTTAGAGGGACAAGAGAAAGAATTATCAGAGCGTCTGAAAATTTTACT
Source organism: Bacillus sp. 105MF (assembly GCF_000374885.1). NCBI lineage: Bacteria > Bacillati > Bacillota > Bacilli > Caryophanales > Bacillaceae > Bacillus > Bacillus sp. 105MF. The sequence continues at coordinate 174,671 of NZ_KB895568.1, forward strand.
TGTTCCAAAGGACCCGAATGATGATAAAAACGTTATTGTGGAGGTTCGTGGTGCTGCTGGTGGCGATGAGGCTGCTTTATTTGCTGGTGATTTATACCGTATGTATAGCCGTTATGCTGAGGTACAAGGTTGGAAAACTGAAATTATCGAAGCGAGTTATACAGAGTTAGGTGGATATAAAGAGATTATCTTTATGATCAACGGTAAAGGCGCTTTCGCAAAGTTGAAGTTTGAAAATGGTGCACACCGTGTGCAACGTGTTCCGGAAACAGAATCTGGAGGACGTATCCATACTTCTACAGCAACTGTAGCTGTATTACCGGAAGCAGAAGAAGTAGAAATCGATATTCATGAAAAAGATGTTCGTGTTGATACATTTGCTTCTAGTGGTCCTGGTGGACAAAGTGTTAATACAACGATGTCAGCGGTACGTTTAACGCATTTACCGACTGGTGTAGTTGTATCTTGTCAGGATGAAAAATCGCAAATTAAGAACAAAGAAAAAGCAATGAAAGTATTACGTGCACGTGTTTATGATAAATTTAGACAAGAAGCGCAAGCTGAGTACGATCAAAACCGTAAACAAGCTGTTGGTACGGGAGACCGTTCAGAGCGTATTCGTACGTATAACTTCCCGCAAAACCGTGTTACAGACCATCGAATCGGTTTAACGATTCAGAAGCTAGATCAAATCTTACAAGGTAAGTTAGATGATTTCATCAATGCCTTAGTGATGGAAGATCAGGCGCAAAAGATGGAGGCAGCTGAGTAATGCGTGTCTATGAAGCCCTGAAATGGGCTTCTTCTTTTTTACAAGAAAATGGGCGAGATGAAAATGCGGGAGAAATTGTCCTTTGTCATGTATTAAAGACGAATCGAACAGGCTTAATGATGAACATGCGTGAAGAAATGTCTGAGGAACAACAGAAGACGTTTACGAACTTTATCCACAAACATGTAGGTGGGATTCCTGTTCAATATATGATGGGATATGAAATGTTTTATGGTCGTTCGTTTTTCGTAAATGAAGAAGTATTAATACCAAGACCAGAAACGGAAGAGCTTATAGTAGGTGTATTAGATAGAATCCAGCGTATGTTTGGTAAGCAGGAACTGCATATAGCTGATATTGGTACGGGAAGTGGAGCAATTTCAATTACGCTCGCTTTAGAAAATCAAAATCTTCGTATGTATACAGTAGATATCGCACAGGAATCTATTGAAGTTGCGAAAGAAAATGCAAAAGCATTAGGTGCAAATGTAAGGTTCTATCATGGTGATTTATTATCACCGTTTTATGAAACGGGGCAAAAATTAGATGTTGTTGTTTCAAATCCCCCGTATATTCCAGAAGAAGACTGGAGAGGTCTTTCTCCGGTTGTAAAAGAGCATGAACCGAAGCGTGCGCTTGTTGGCGGGGAAGATGGGCTTGATTTTTATCGCCGTTTTATGGAAGAGTTGCCAAACGTCTTGCAAAGAAAAGCAATTGTTGCTTTTGAAGTAGGCATAGGGCAAGGTGAAGATGTTAAAAGGTTATTGCAGCAGACATTTCCGCATGCCCATGTAGAAGTTGTATTTGATATTAACGGAAAAGATCGTATGGTATTTGCGGAAATGGAGTAAGGATAGAACCTTACTCCATTTTTCTATATAAATCCATTTTGCCTTTTCAACATATAAGTCGCGGCTATGAAAAATAAAAGGTGACCTGCCCGCATCTGTGCACGGCTAGATGCTCTCTTTCATCCAAAAAGAAAGGTTTTAAATCTTTTTTTCAATTTGTATTTACATACACTCGAAAGTTTTTCTATAGATTTAGAATTTAATAGTTTAGAAAGAGGTAAGAGTGTCTACACTGTTTACAGAAGGGACGGTGTAGGAGATGAAAAAACAAGCGATTGCCTATTTTCTTTTATTATTAATTGGTGCACAGTTACTTGTGCAGTTTGGATATATGAAAGTTGATGCGAAGGGAAAAACTGTTATTCCGAAAGAAGCTGTTCGATTACGTATTTTAGCAAATAGCGATTCGAAGGAAGATCAGGCGCTAAAACGTAAAGTGCGCGATGAAGTAAAGATGCAAATTGATGGTTGGGTAGCAGATTTGAAATCGTTTGAAGACGCACGTCGCGTTATTCAGAGTCACATCCCAGAAATTGAAAAAACGGTTGCTAATACGTTAAAACGCGAAGGAAGTAAAGAATCATTTCAAGTTACATTTAGCAAAAACATTAAATTTCCTACAAAAGTATATGGGAATTTTATTTATCCAGCAGGGGAATATGAAGCAGTACTCATTTCAATTGGAAAAGGTGAAGGGGCAAATTGGTGGTGCGTGTTATTCCCGCCAATGTGTTTTCTAGATTTCTCTAGTGGATCGGCTGTAAAAAAAGAAGAGCATGTTGTAAAAGCAGAATCAATGGATGAGGAAGAACGGCCAGTAAAAATACAGGAAGAAAAAGAAGAGGTATCGGAAAAACAAAATCAAGATGTTCTGTCGAAACAAAAAAAGGGACAAGAAACATCGAAAAAAGAGGTTATTTCAAAAGTACAAACTCCTGTGAAAGAAACAAATGAAAAGATTGCACAAGAAAAAAGCGTAAAACAGGGAGAAAAACAGCCTGTGGAAAAAATAGAAAAACCTCTGGAGAAGAAACAAAAACAAACAATTGAAACAGTAGAAACAGAAGAGCAAGAGGAAAAACCGAAAGTGAAATTATTTATTGTAGAAGCATTCACATCGTTATTTTCTAAATAAGTACTAGTTTGGAATCCTTCCTCATATATAGAAATGAGGAGGGATTTGTTGTGAAAAAGACTTATTTTGCTACAAACGCTGATGTTGAGAGATTACATTCTTTTTTCGGACAAGCTAATAAAAAAGATGATAAAATAAATGAGTTATACGAGCAATTTATGATATTGGAAGATGACGGAGAGATACAAGCTGTAATTGGTTATGAACAAAAAGGAGAAAATGCACTCATTCGTTCTTGTTTGTTCACACCCATTGTGGATAACAAGACTTTCTTATATTTTTTTGAAATGTTTTTGCAGTATATGAAAGAGAAAAGTATGGGGCAAGTATATTTACTCACAAATCATCCACAATCTGTGACGATCTTTCAGTTTTTTAACTTTATAACTGTGGAAAAACATAAAGTTCCAGAGGATATTCAGCAGTTAGAACATTTTTGTGAAAATATAAAACAGCAGAATGTAATAATACTAAATTGTCAGCTATTCACAAAGTTATCCACTGATTAATTGGGTTTATCCACATTTTGTGGATAAACCTTGTTTGTCTTTTGGATAAATCTCATAGTAAACTAAATATAACAAGTATTTCATGGGAAAAAAGGACGTGGGAAAAAATGCATACAAATATGTGGACTGTGGATAATGTTGTGGAAATAAAAAAAGATTATCCACAATTACAAAAAGCAGCAAAATTACTAAGGGAAAATGAAGCGATTGCTTTTCCGACAGAGACGGTATACGGGCTAGGAGCAAATGCGATGAATGATGAAGCAATTGCGAAAATTTTTGAAGCGAAAGGCAGACCGAGTGATAATCCCCTGATTGTCCATATTGGTTCTAAATCGCAGTTAAAAGGAATTGTTAGAGAAATACCAGAGGTTGCAGAAGTCTTAATGAAGCACTTTTGGCCGGGACCATTAACAATTATTTTACCGAAAAAAGAGGGGATTTCTGAAAAGGTTACGGCTGGTTTAGATACAGTTGGAGTTAGAATGCCGGATCATCCAGTGGCGCTAGCTCTTATTGAAGAAGCGAATGTACCTGTTGCAGCACCCAGTGCCAATCGTTCTGGGCGTCCGAGTCCAACACTAGCATCTCACGTATATGAAGATTTAAATGGAAAGATTGCTGGTATTGTTGATGGTGGTGCGACTGGCGTTGGGGTTGAATCAACGGTAATTGATTGTACAAGTGAAGTACCGACGATTTTACGTCCAGGTGGGATTACGAAGGAACAGCTAGAAGAAGTGATCGGAACTGTTTCGTTAGATCCTGCGCTAAAAGATGAGAAAGAAAAACCGAAGGCACCAGGGATGAAATATACACATTATGCACCGAAAGCACCACTTAGTATTGTTGAAGGGTCTCGTGATTTTATTCAACAGCTTGTAGATCAGAAGAAAGACGAAGGGTATACGGTAGGTGTATTAACGACAGAAGAATATCAACATGAATATAAAGCGGATGTTGTATTGTCTTGCGGAGTGCGAAGTGATTTAGCAAGCGTTGCAACTAAATTATACGATGTGCTGAGAACATTTGATGCCAGCAAAGTAGATGTGATTTTTAGTGAGTCATTTCCGAATGAAGGAATTGGAAATGCGATCATGAACCGTTTAACGAAAGCGGCAGGGCATCATATTATTATTGAAGAGTAGGCGAGTTGAAAAATTAAAACCTATTTTTTAGGGTGGAAGAGAGGATCCGCTCATGCATAGAAGTGGTCAGTACCTTTTTGGCCCCATGCCGAGTGAAACCAGAAGGAGAGAAAGAGCGCGGGGTCACCTTTTGTTTTTCATGGCCCTAATGTGAATGTTGGATAATTGAAATGGATGTATCCTGTAAAAGCCCGATTAGTGGGGCTAATAATCAGTAGGGGATGAAGAAAACTCCCACTGATTAAAGTTTCACTTTATACAGAAAAATTTCGTAGATTCTATTTCTCCTCGGATGAGCATATTGTGAAGTAGCAAGTCCGAGGAGGGACATGGATGACGGTTGAACAACTAGTACCTTTGATTATAATGGCATTTGCCTTAGGGATGGATGCATTTTCTGTAAGCCTCGGCATGGGTATGATAACGCTCAGAATGCGACAAATCATTTATATCGGTATGACAATAGGGCTGTTTCATATTGTTATGCCGTTTCTCGGTATGATACTAGGTCGTTTTTTATCAGAGAAATTTGGGCATATTGCGACTGTTGCTGGGGCTATTCTGTTAATTGGATTAGGATTTTATATTGTGTATTCTTCCATTTTAGAAAGTGAAGAAACAAGGTCTGCTCCGGTAGGAATTAGCTTATTGGTATTTGCATTTAGTGTAAGTATAGATAGCTTTTCAGTTGGGCTTAGCCTCGGGATTTACGGAGCGCAAATGGTTGTAACAATATTGATGTTTGGATTGGTCAGTATGATATTAGCATGGGGTGGTTTACTTATTGGAAGACATGCAAAGCATATGCTCGGTACATATGGTGAAGTACTCGGCGGTATTATTCTTGTTGGGTTTGGATTATGTCTTCTTTTTCCAATATAATCTTGCTATCATATAAGAAAATGGTACATTTAGTTTTTGACATTTTTATCAAGATAGTTATGTAGGTTTATTGTTTACGGGGCTATTTTATAAATAGTAGTACTTTGCTGGATGAAATGAAATTGGGAATGGTAACGGAAGCCTCTTTCCTGTACAACCTTACTGTTTCTATTATTGCTTGTCGCACTAAAAATAACTCTAACTCTTATACATAGAAGGGATGGTACAAGTGACAAGAGTAAAACAAATTTTGGGTATTATTATTAGCTTTTTCGTATTTTGGTTTAGTATGCTCGGTGTACAAATGTTTGCTGAGTTTTTAGATATAAGTTCTTTAAAATTTATTGAGGGAAAAACAGATACGGCTCGTATGTTTTATTCGCCGTATCCATTTTTTATCGTTTTTCTTATTACATTGCTCTCTTTATATTTCTTTGTTGTAAAGCTTGGAAAACCGAAGAAGGAAAATGCGCCTACGCTAGAAGAAAAGCGTGAAGAAATATAAAAAAAAATCCCCCGCTTATAATGGCGGGGGATTTTTTGTTGTGGAATGAACGAGCTGTCGCCACTTTTAAATTGGCCTTACAAGCTCAAATTGTTCTCCTAATTTTGCGTAGTTGTGTCCTGCTAGGCGGCTTACTGGTTTTAGTCCTTCTGCATGAATTCGTCCGTTTTCATATAAATGTTCTGCGACGTGGAACCGGACAACGCGGCCGATAAGAATGTCACATGCTGGGGAGTCTTCTGTTCCACCTAGTGGGATGGCGCGTTCTAATACGCATTCCATTCGAATATTCGCTTCTTTTACGCCTGGTACGGAGATGACATCACTTTCGATCGGGGTTAGTTTCGCTAATTCAATTTCACTTTGATTTGGAGGGAGGTTTGCAGCGGTTTCGTTGATGGCCTCCACATAGGATTCGTCGGAAATATGTACAACAAATTCACCTTTTTCAATGGCGTTTCGAGAAGTATCTTTTCTTTCTCCTCCTTTACGTTGTACGGAAACAGAAATGAGCGGCGGATTAGCAGCAACGATATTAAAATAGCTATATGGAGCCCCGTTTAAAACACCATCTTTTGTTACAGAAGTTACGAATGCTACAGGGCGCGGAATGATACTCCCTGTTAATAATTTGTAATTATCTTTTTCTGTTTGTTCGTTTGGATTAATCGAAAGCATATTTGTAATCTCCCTTCCTCGATATGAATACTTCTTTGTTTGTTTACAAGATAATGGAGGGAAACTCCTGCTAAAAAAATATTTTTTTGACGTTTTTTGTAAATGAGAAAAAAGAATAGGAGTAGATTCCAGCTTGGAATCTACTCCTATCATTAATAAATATATAAATACATTTTGATTTTTCAACATATAAGTCGCGGCTATGAAGAATAAAAGAGGATCTGCACTCATTTTCTCGCTTTGTTTTCACTTGGCATGGGGCTGGAAAAGGACCTGACCACTTCTATGCATGGCCGGATGCTCTCTCCCACCTAAAAAAAGTTTTTTTCAATTTGCACTTATATATCTTGAAATTGAGATAACTGATTAAAGTAAAACGTAAGCGCCAGGTCCAGTTAACGCAACGCCAACTGCAATAGCGATTAAGATCATGTTATATTCAAACCCGTTTTGTGTTACCCAGTAGCCATTTTTTCCGTGTACAGTAAAGATTGCAACTAGCATTGTACCAACGATAAATAATGAGCCAACCCAAGTGAAGATACCTGCAGCGAATAAGAAACCACCTAATAGCTCAGTTGCGCCAGCCATAAATGCCATGAATACGCCAGGGCGTAAGCCGATTGATTCCATCCAGCCGCCCGTTCCTTTCAGACCGTGACCACCAAACCAGCCAAATAATTTTTGAGTACCGTGACCCATGAATGTAATTCCGATAATAAGACGAATAAGAAGAAGACCGATGTTCATCATTTATAAAACCTCCAAAAAAGTTATTCACTTACTTTATGTAAGTTATGATAAATTAGTTGCTTACTTTAGTCAAGTGACTTTTTTATAAAATTTGAAGAAAATTTTACAAATCAATAATTAAAAATAAATATGTTGTAAAGACCTCTAGACAAGTGGAGGAGAAAATACAAGTAAGAAGTTAATTCTCATAATTGTTATTCAGACAATCTGAATTGACTGGAATTTTGCAAAGCGATACAATAAGGGTCTATTGGTAATAACGTAATTCTTTTCGAAAGCGTTTTTACAATATAATATTTGAAGTATGAAGTCTTATGTGTATCTCAATCTTTACTAGGGATTGCCCTATACATTTTCAACCTAATTATAAGGAGGACTATCCTATGTTTAAAAAATTATTTGGCCTTGGTTCAAAAACAAATGTAGAAACACTCGTAGCTCCATTAACTGGAGAAGTGAAAAATATTGAAGAAGTACCAGATCCAGTATTCGCTGGTCGTATGATGGGCGACGGTGTTGCAATCGTTCCCACTGAAGGTGTAGTTGTATCACCAGTAGATGGCGAAATCGTACAATTATTCCACACAAAACATGCTGTTGGAATTAAAGCGAAAAACGGTACAGAAATTTTAATCCATGTTGGTTTAGAAACTGTAAAAATGGAAGGCGAAGGTTTCGAAGCTCACGTATCTGAAGGACAAGCTGTGAAAGCTGGCGATAAATTAATTTCTTTCGATTTAGAATTAATTCGCGAAAAAGCAAAAAGCACAATTACTCCAATTGTTATTACAAATACAGATGCAGCTGAATCTATTAATACAACTGTAGGTGTTTCAGCTACAAAAGGTTCAACAGAAGTAATGAAAGTTACAATGAAATAATGATTTTTTGTAAGGAATCCATTTTATATGAAATGGATTCCTTATTTTATTTAGTCATAAGTTTTTTTCGTGGGATGTTTTAGTGATGTATGGTACTATATTGAAGGTACTTGGAACTAGGGTTTCACATATATGTGGATAAGGCGTATTTCTCTTAGAAAAAATAAAAGGGAAATGCGCCTTTTGTATGTTCACATTTCTTTTGTTCCATTGTAATGTACGTTATGATGAATGTAGGACATTCACCATAAGGAGTGGATTTGGATGAAGCGAGTGTTGTTTGTTTGCACTGGAAATACATGTCGTAGCCCAATGGCAGAAGCGTTGCTTCGTCACTATGGGGAAGGGGAATTTGAGGCGAAGTCTGCTGGTGTTTTTGCCAGTTTTGGAAGTGATGCATCTTTACATGCAAAAGATGCATTAGCAGAAAAGGGGATTAAAGTAGCGCATGCTTCGCAGCAAATAACGAATGAATTACTTGAGTGGGCTGATATGGTACTCACGATGACGGAAAGCCATAAACAACTTGTGGTTGAATATCATCCGAGTGCTAGGGAGAAAGTGCATACATTCTATGAATTTGTAGAGGGTACAAGTAAAGATATTTCAGACCCGTTTGGCGGTTCTCTTTCTATTTATCAATCAACATTAGTAGAGATGGAAAAACTTGTACAAACTTTATTGGAAAAATATTCAGAAGGTTAATGTTTCGTGTATAATACGATATTGGAGATGATCTTGCTTGGAATGAGCAAGTGAGTATCAAACTTTTGCAATCATTCATCAGTGGGGATAAGTAATCCTATTTGATAGAAGTTTCACTAAAATTTTGGAGGGGTCAAAATGAAAGTAGTAGTAGCATCTGATCACGGTGGAATGAATATCCGCAAAGAAATCGTAAGTTTATTAGAAGAATTGAATATTGAATATGTTGATTTAGGATGTGAATGTGAAGCAGGTTCTGTTGATTATCCTGATTTTGCATTTCCAGCGGCAGAAATGGTTGCAAATGGTGAAGTAGACCGTGGTATTTTAATTTGTGGAACAGGCATTGGTATGTCAATTGCAGCAAATAAAGTACACGGTATTCGCTGTGCGTTAGTACATGATACATTTAGTGCAAGAGCAACAAGAGAACATAATGATACGAATATGTTAGCGATGGGTGAGCGTGTAATTGGTGCTGGTTTAGCGCGTGATATCGCAAAAATTTGGCTAACAACTGATTATGAAGGCGGACGTCACGAAAATCGCGTAGGGAAAATTAAAACATACGAAGCGAAGTAATCTTCTATTAGGACATACTATAATTTGTTGAACCAATCTGTGAAAGGAAGAGGCGTCATGACGGAAATAGTAAAAATGAAAGAGCAGCTACAAATATCGCTTTCTGATTTTCAAGAGCAAGCTTCTTTACAAAGCGGGCAAATTTTTGTAGTGGGCTGTAGCACGAGCGAGGTGCTCGGAGAGAGAATTGGGACATCAGGAACGATGGAAGTGGCGGAAGCGATTTTTTTTGAGCTAAAACAATTTCAAGAGCAAGCTGGTATAGAGTTGGCATTCCAATGTTGTGAGCATTTAAATCGTGCTTTAGTAGTAGAGAGAGAAGTGGCAATGAAGTATCAATTTGAAATTGTAACTGTTACGCCTGTTAGATCAGCCGGTGGTGCATTAGCAACATATGCCTATCACAATCTAAAGGATCCTGTAGTCGTGGAATTTATAAAAGCAGATGCGGGCATGGATATCGGTGATACATTTATTGGTATGCATCTAAAACATGTTGCGGTTCCAATTCGTACACGTGTAAAAGAGATTGGAAGTGCACACGTAACGATGGCTAAAACACGTGCGAAACTTATTGGTGGGGCACGTGCTGTATATGCGGCAGTAGAAGAAACAGTTACTTGTAGCTAAAAATAAAGAAGAAACAGAAATACTGTATCCTTTATATAACATGTAAAGAGGTATGTAGTCTGACTTCGTAAAGGATAAAAGAAAAGACCGAACTCGGTCTTTTTTTCTTTTATGATATAGAAAGTCATGTTAGAATGTAGTTGAAAACATGAAGGTTCTAAAGAATTACAACTTGAATTTTCGTTTTTTCTCAATAAATAAGAAAAAACTATCGGGAATCAGTGTAATTCGTTCAGAAAAGGGGGATTTTGGTGGATCATTTAAAACGTCAAGATGAAAAAGTATTTGCTGCAATTGAAGCAGAACTAGGAAGACAGCGTTCAAAAATTGAATTAATTGCCTCAGAAAACTTCGTAAGTGAAGCTGTAATGGAAGCACAAGGTTCTGTTTTAACAAACAAGTATGCAGAAGGATATCCTGGTAAACGTTACTATGGCGGTTGTGAGCATGTAGACGTAGTAGAGGATATTGCACGTGATCGCGTGAAAGAAATCTTTGGCGCAGAGCATGTGAACGTTCAACCACACTCTGGTGCACAAGCGAACATGGCTGTATACTTCACGATTTTAGAGCAAGGCGATACAGTACTTGGTATGAATTTATCCCACGGTGGTCACTTAACACACGGAAGCCCTGTTAACTTTAGTGGAGTACAATATAATTTCGTAGAATATGGCGTTGATGCTGAATCACACCGCATCAATTATGATGATGTGTTAGCAAAAGCAAAAGAACATAAGCCAAAATTAATTGTTGCAGGTGCAAGTGCGTACCCTCGTGTTATCGATTTCAAGAGATTCCGTGAAATCGCAGACGAAGTTGGTGCATACTTAATGGTAGATATGGCACATATCGCAGGTTTAGTTGCAGCAGGTTTACATCCAAACCCAGTACCACATGCACATTTCGTTACAACAACAACACATAAAACATTACGTGGCCCACGTGGCGGTATGATTTTATGTGAAGAAAAATTTGCAAAGCAAATTGATAAATCAATCTTCCCTGGTATTCAAGGTGGACCACTAATGCACGTAATTGCTGCGAAAGCTGTTGCATTTGGTGAGACACTTCAAGAAGACTTTAAAACATATGCACAAAATATCATTAATAATGCACAGCGCTTAGCAGAAGGTCTTCAAAAGGAAGGACTTACACTTGTTTCTGGTGGAACGGACAACCATCTTATCTTAATCGATGTTCGTAACCTAGATATTACAGGTAAAGTTGCAGAGCATGTATTAGATGAAGTTGGTATTACTGTAAACAAGAACACAATCCCATTTGAAACAGCAAGCCCATTTGTAACAAGCGGTGTACGTATTGGTACAGCGGCGGTAACATCTCGTGGCTTCGGATTAGAAGAAATGGATGAAATTGCAGCAATTATTGCTCATACGTTAAAAAATCATGAGGATGAAGTTGCATTAGAAGAAGCACGTAAGCGTGTAGAAGCATTAACAGATAAGTTCCCAATGTATACAGATCTATAATAGATTAGATGAAGACTGCTGAAGCATATATTGTTTCAGCAGTCTTTTTTTCATTTGAAACACAAGTTCTTAATAGATAGTTTTTCAGAATACCTTCTATAAGTGATAGTTTCTACCGTAGAAGATATGAAATTGTAGTTTTCTCTGTCTGCGAGTGGCAGGATAAATGGGTTTTAAGGTAGTGAAATTTGGATATTTTCACATAGGAGAGCGGGTTAGCTAAGTGAGAACATAGATAACTTCCGAAGTATGTATACAAACAATGAATAATTTTTGGATATATAATGAAGGATACAACTTCCATAATTGGTAAAGATATTAGGTAGGTTCATAATAGGTTTGAAACTTTTCCAAATTTGCCCTTGAATATTAGTAGCGTTTTCTTTACAATCGTAAATAGTGTAAAACGGCGTGTACGCACGCATGAATATCATCTGAAGGAGAGATTCACATGGGAAAACTGTATGTATTTGATCACCCGTTAATTCAACATAAGATTACATATATTCGCGATAAAAATACAGGTACAAAAGAATTTCGTGAATTAGTGGATGAAGTAGCAAGCTTAATGGCATTTGAAATTACACGCGATCTTCCACTTGAAGAAATCGAAATTGAAACACCTGTAAGCAAAGCGAAAACAAAAGTGATCGCTGGTAAAAAGCTTGGTCTAATTCCGATTTTACGTGCAGGCTTAGGAATGGTAGACGGAATTCTGAAATTAATCCCAGCAGCAAAAGTAGGACACGTTGGTTTATACCGTGACCCAAAAACATTGCAACCGGTAGAATACTATGTGAAACTTCCAACGGATGTAGAAGAACGTGACTTTATCGTACTTGATCCGATGTTAGCGACAGGTGGTTCTGCAGCTGAAGCAATTAACTCTCTGAAAAAGCGCGGTGCGAAGCAAATTAAATTAATGTGTATCGTAGCTGCACCAGAAGGAGTAAAAGTAGTACAAGAAGAACATCCTGATGTTGATATTTATGTGGCGGCATTAGATGAAAAATTAAATGACCATGGTTATGTTGTTCCAGGTCTTGGCGATGCTGGTGACCGTTTATTTGGAACGAAGTAAGACAACAGACGAGAGGGAATTCCCCACTCGTCTTTTTTGTATAAATATTGAGGGCAGGGGAGGAGTGTGGTATTTTTTGTATATGCAACATAACTTGCATATTTTTCACATATAATATAGAAGTCAAACGTCTAATAAGCCCTATATTATAGAAGAAAAACGTTATATCGTAAAAATATAATCGTGACAAACTTGTGAACTTTTTCTTCTATTATAAGGAGAAAACTTGAAGGAATCAGATATCTTTGACCAGTATTTAGAAGGGGAACGTTTTCATTTTTGGCAAGAAATTACTAATACTCAAATTTTTTGATTTTTTACGATTTCTCGTTGACAGTGCTAATACCCTATTGTATGCTAACTACGGGGATGGATGGTAGGGCTTTCAGTGACAAATTTGCATCTATTCCGTGACGAAAAAGTAAACTTTTTATTTTGTATAGAATTTATGCAAGAAAATGAGTTATTATTAACACATCGTGAATGAGGGTTACATATTGGAGGGATGAATCCTTGCAAAAAAACGATCGCAACCCGGTAAAAGCTTATGCTTTAATGTCAGGTATTCTTGCTCAATTAGTTGGTTCCATTCTTGTTGGGATTTTTGGTGGGCAATGGATTGATAGTAAGGTTGGAACGTTTCCGTTGTTTCTTATTATAGGCTTATTGCTAGGATTAGGAACAGGGATTTACGCAATGATTCGACTCATTCGACATTACTATTCGGGAGAGCAATGATGATAGATGTACATGGACTTGTCCACAGACAAAAGAAATATATGTACTACTTGCTTGCGCTTCTAGTGCTAGGATGGGGATTTACCTCTTACAAGGATGTATTTCTTGGACTGATTATCGGAACGATTTTCAGTTTTCTTAGTTTGCGCATCATTGCACGTAGAACAGACAAGCTATTAGATCGCGTTACAAATGGAGAACACGTGAAATTTAAAGCGACGGCTGTTAGTACATATTCGAGATTTGCCACGATTGGGTTATTAATTTTATTTGCCGCGAAATATCAGCATTTAATTGCGATGTGGAGCTTAGGTGTAGGATTGCTGACAGGATATCTTGTCATGATCATAGATTTTCTTTATTTAGAGTATAAGAGCAGGGAAGAGAGGTGAATTACTAGTGGAACACGGTAAATTAGTTGAATTTCTAGGTTTAACGTTCGATTTGTCCTCAGTCATGATGGTTACTGTGGCAGCAGTTATTGTTTTCTTAATCGCTGTTATTGGAACTCGCACATTAGCTCTTCGTCCAACAGGAATGCAAAACTTTCTTGAGTGGATTTTAGACTTTGCGAAAGGGATTATTAACAGTACGATGGACTGGAAAACAGGTGGACGCTTTTTAACACTCGGCGTTACACTTATGATGTTTATTTTCGTATCAAACATGCTCGGCCTACCATTCATGTATTCAACAACTGAGGCTGGTGAACACATTGCATGGTGGAGATCGCCAACGTCTGACCCAGCAGTTACATTAACATTAGCCGTGATGGTAGTTACCCTCACCCATTATTATGGAATTAAGATGAAGGGTACAAAAGAATACTTAAAAGGATTTTTCCAACCTATGAAGTTCTTATTTCCTTTAAAGGTTATTGAGGAATTTGCTAACACATTAACGTTAGGTCTTCGTCTATTCGGTAACATCTATGCTGGTGAGATTTTATTAGGATTACTTGCTAAATTAGGCGGAAGTACAGTACTTGGAGCATTAGGTGCTATTGTGCCGATGTTAGCATGGATGGGATTCAGTGTATTCGTTGGTTCAATCCAAGCGTTTATCTTTACAATGTTAACGATGGTTTATATGGCTCATAAAGTAAGTCATGACCATTAATATACTTTAATAAGTAAGTAAAAAAATCTATTTTTTTATAATACAAAGGAGGACAAATTAAATGAGTTTAGGTGTAATCGCAGCTGCAATTGCAATTGGTTTATCAGCATTAGGTGCAGGTATTGGTAACGGTCTTATCGTATCACGTACAATCGAAGGTGTTGCTCGTCAACCAGAATTAAAAGGCGCACTTCAAACAATTATGTTCATCGGGGTTGCATTAGTTGAGGCACTTCCAATCATCGGTGTAGTTATTGCATTCATCGTAATGAACAAATAAGGGAGACTCCCCTTACATAGATGGCGAAGAGTGTTTTTGGACTTTCTTCGCCATTGCTTTATGAACGAAATGGTTGTCTTTTTTTTCATATAGTCAATTTAGATATCACGAAGGGAGTGAATCCTTGTGCCAACTTTAATTTTAGGAGCTGCCATTCCATTTGGAACGATTGCTTATACATTGTTAGTTTTCCTAATTTTATTAATTATGCTACGTAAATTTGCTTGGGGTCCTTTGATGGGAATTATGAAGGAACGTGAAGAGCATGTTGCTAGTGAAATCGATGCTGCAGAACAAAACAATGCAGAGGCGAAGAAATTAGTAGAAGAACAACGTGAAATGTTAAAACAATCACGTGTTGAAGCACAAGAGTTAATCGAAAGAGCGAAAAAGCAAGCAGAAGATCAAAAAGATGTTATTGTTGCTGCTGCAAAAGAAGAAGCAGAATCTATTAAAGCATCTGCTGTACAAGAAATTCAACGCGAAAAAGAGCATGCGATTGCTGCTCTGCAAGAACAAGTCGCTTCTTTATCTGTTCAAATTGCTTCTAAAGTAATTGAGAAAGAATTAAAAGAAGAAGACCAAGTGAAGTTAATTCGCGATTATATTAAAGAAGTAGGAGAAGCGCGATGAGCAATGAGATTGTAGCAAAACGTTATGCTGTCGCTCTTTTTCAAATTGCAAAAGAAAAACACGTATTAGAAATGTTTGAGGAAGAATTACGCCTTGTACAAAACGTTTTTGTAAAAAACGGAGAACTACATAGCTTTTTAACACAACCAAACATTTCAAAGGAGCAGAAAAAAACGTTTCTTTCTAACGTGTTTGCTTCTGTTTCTGAATCAATTTTAAATACGTTATATATTTTAGTTGATAACAAACGTATTGAAATTCTACCTGAAATTGCAAATGAATATGTTGCTCTTGCTAATGAAGAACGTAACGTAGCTGATGCAACTGTATATTCAGTTCGTCTTCTATCAGAAGATGAAAAGCTTAACATTGCAGAATCATTTGCAAAAAGAACAGGAAAAGATGCAATCCGTATAAAAAATGTTGTAGATGAAGATTTACTAGGCGGCATTAAAGTACGCATTGGAAATCGCATTTATGATGGTAGTTTACAAGGAAAATTAGCACGTATTCAGCGTGAACTTATGAAGAATAGATAGGGGTGAAGCACATGAGCATCAGAGCTGAAGAAATTAGCGCACTGATAAAGCAACAAATTGAGAACTATCAGTCTGAAATCGAAGTTAGTGATGTTGGTACAGTTATCCAAGTTGGTGACGGTATCGCGCGTGCTCATGGTCTAGATAACGTTATGGCTGGTGAACTTGTAGAGTTCTCTAACGGCGTTATGGGACTAGCACAAAACTTAGAGGAAAATAACGTAGGTATCATTATTTTAGGACCTTACACAGAAATCCGTGAAGGTGACGAAGTTCGTCGTACTGGTCGCATCATGCAAGTGCCAGTAGGAAAAGAACTAATCGGTCGTGTCGTAAACCCATTAGGTCAACCAGTAGATGGTTTAGGCCCAATCAATACAACAAGCACTCGTCCAATCGAAAGTCCAGCACCAGGTGTAATGGATCGTAAATCTGTTCATGAGCCACTTCAAACAGGTATTAAAGCGATCGATGCTCTTGTACCAATCGGTCGTGGTCAACGTGAGTTAATCATCGGTGACCGTCAAACTGGTAAAACAGCAGTTGCACTTGATACAATCTTAAATCAAAAAGATGAAGATATGATTTGTATCTACGTTGCAATTGGACAAAAAGAATCTACAGTACGTAACGTAGTAGAAACACTACGTAAGCACGGTGCATTAGAATACACAATCGTTGTAACTGCATCAGCTTCTCAACCAGCTCCATTATTATACTTAGCTGCTTATGCTGGTGTAACAATGGGTGAAGAGTTCATGTACAATGGTAAACACGTATTAGTAGTATATGATGACTTATCAAAACAAGCAGCTGCTTACCGTGAGCTTTCATTACTATTACGTCGTCCTCCAGGTCGTGAAGCATATCCAGGGGATGTATTCTACTTACATTCTCGCTTACTAGAGCGTGCGGCAAAATTAAGTGATGCAAGAGGCGGCGGTTCTTTAACAGCTCTACCTTTCATCGAAACACAAGCAGGGGACGTATCAGCTTACATTCCAACAAACGTAATCTCTATTACAGATGGACAAATCTTCTTACAATCTGATTTATTCTTCTCTGGCGTACGTCCAGCGATTGATGCAGGTACTTCAGTATCTCGTGTTGGTGGATCTGCTCAGATTAAAGCGATGAGTAAAGTATCAGGTACACTTCGTCTTGACCTTGCGTCTTATCGTGAGTTAGAAGCGTTCGCTCAGTTCGGTTCTGACCTTGATAAAGCAACACAAGCGAAATTAAACCGTGGTGCTCGCACAGTTGAAGTATTAAAACAAGGATTACACAAGCCGTTACGAGTAGAGAAACAAGTTATTATTCTTTACGCTTTAACACGTGGATTCTTAGATGATATTCCAGTAGCGGATATCACTCGTTTTGAAGAAGAATTCCATGCTTGGTTAGATTCAAATGCAGCTGAGCTATTAAGTGAAATTCGCACAACAAAGAAACTTGCGGATGACGACAAATTTGCAGCAGCAATCAACGGATTCAAAAAAGTATTCGTAGCTTCTGAATAATAAAAAGCGGAAGCGGCTTCTGCCGCTGAAACTAGATTATATAAACAGGCAATTCTTACAGGAATTGCTGACGGTTATGTAGAGGAAAAGAGTAGGTGCACCTATTCTTTTCCTTCAATCATGAGCAAGAATATCTTGCAATGTAGATTAGAAAGATGAACGAAAAGGATTCTTACTAATCGTGCCAACTTCCGGAAAAAAGGTGGTGAAAACCTGTGGCATCTTTACGCGATATAAAAGCGAAAATTAACTCGACTAAGAAAACGAGTCAAATTACGAAAGCGATGGAGATGGTATCTGCATCGAAGTTAAGTCGTGCAGAGCAAAATGCTAAATCTTTCGTTCCGTATATGGAAAAGATTCAAGAAGTAGTGGCGAGTATTGCGCAAGGTAGCAAAGGGATCAATCATCCAATGCTAACAGCGCGTCCTGTAAAACGTACAGGATACATCGTTATTACATCTGATCGCGGACTAGCAGGTGGTTATAACAGTAACGTATTACGTACAGTAAGTAACGTAATTCGTGAACGTCATAATATGGATTCAAACCAATATTCAATTATTGTGCTTGGACGACTAGGACGTGATTATTTAAAACGTCGCGGCTTTAACATTATTGATGAAGTAGTTGGATTATCTGACCACCCATCATTTACAGATGTTAAAGACCTTGCTTCTCGAGCGATCGCGATGTTCGCAGATGGTGCTTATGATGAACTGTACATTTACTACAATCATTTTGTAAGTAAAATTTCACAAGAAGTAACGGAAAATAAAATTTTACCGCTTACGGAAGTGACGTCTGACAAACCGACGACAGCTTATGAATTTGAACCTTCTGAAGAAGATATCTTAAAAGTGTTATTGCCACAATACGCAGAAAGCTTAGTGTACGGTGCATTACTAGACGGTAAAGCAAGTGAACACGCAGCGCGTATGACAGCAATGAAAAGTGCTACAGACAACGCGATGGAAGTTATCGATTCACTTACACTTTCATTCAACCGTGCTCGTCAAGCAGCGATTACGCAAGAGATTACGGAAATCGTTGGTGGCGCAGCAGCGTTAGAATAGTAATATAAGGCGGAAGCGGTTCGTTCAGAATGGGAGGGGGATGGAGCTTTTGACGTAGAGGCGCTCTTTGCCTCGCAGGAAAAAGCGAAGTCACCGAGCATTCTAACCGCTGGAGCTAGATTAATAAAAAGCGGAAGCGGCTCTTTTGGAAGAGTCGCCCAAGCTATACTAATAAAAAATGAAAGCCGACTCTCATAGAAAGCTGGCTAATTTAAAGAAAGCTAGGAGGGAACCCGATGAATAAAGGGCGCGTTACGCAAATCATGGGTCCGGTTGTAGACGTTAAGTTTGACGGCGGAAAGCTACCTGAAATCTACAATGCCCTTAGAATTAAACAAGACGCAGTTAACTTAACTTTAGAAGTTGCACTTCACTTAGGTGATGATACAGTTCGTACAGTTGCGATGTCTTCCACAGACGGACTTGTTCGTGGTACTGCAGTAGAAGATACTGGCAAAGCGATTTCTGTTCCAGTTGGTGATGCAACACTTGGTCGTGTATTTAACGTATTAGGTGATGCAATTGACTTAGATGGTGAGGTTCCAGCAGATGTACGCCGTGATCCAATTCACCGTCAAGCACCTGCATTCGAAGAGTTATCTACAAAAGTAGAAATTCTTGAAACTGGTATTAAAGTAGTAGACTTACTTGCTCCTTACATTAAAGGTGGTAAAATCGGTCTATTCGGTGGTGCCGGTGTAGGTAAAACAGTATTAATTCAGGAATTAATTAACAACATCGCACAAGAGCACGGTGGTATCTCTGTATTCGCTGGTGTAGGTGAGCGTACTCGTGAAGGTAACGACTTATACCATGAAATGAGCGATTCTGGCGTAATCAAGAAAACTGCGATGGTATTCGGACAAATGAACGAGCCACCTGGTGCACGTCAACGTGTTGCATTAACAGGTTTAACAATGGCTGAACATTTCCGTGATGAGCAAGGACAAGACGTACTATTGTTCATCGATAACATCTTCCGTTTCACGCAAGCGGGTTCTGAAGTGTCTGCCCTTCTTGGTCGTATGCCATCTGCGGTAGGTTATCAGCCAACACTTGCAACAGAAATGGGTCAATTACAAGAACGTATTACATCTACAAATAAAGGGTCTATCACGTCTATCCAAGCGGTATATGTACCAGCCGATGACTATACTGACCCAGCACCAGCTACAACGTTCGCTCACTTAGATGCAACAACAAACTTAGAGCGTCGTTTAACACAAATGGGTATTTACCCAGCGGTAGATCCATTAGCATCTACATCTCGTGCACTTTCTCCAGAAATCGTAGGAGAAGAGCATTATGAAGTAGCTCGTCAAGTACAGCAAACTCTTCAACGTTATAAAGAGCTTCAAGATATCATCGCTATCTTAGGTATGGATGAGATCTCTGAAGAAGATAAGTTAGTTGTACAACGTGCTCGTCGCATTCAGTTCTTCTTATCACAAAACTTCCACGTAGCGGAGCAATTTACAGGTCAAAAAGGTTCTTACGTACCTGTAAAAGAAACAGTTCGTGGTTTCAAAGAAATTCTAGAAGGAAAATATGATGACCTTCCAGAAGATGCATTCCGTCTTGTTGGTAGTATTGAAGAAGTTATTGAAAACGCGAAGAAAATGATGGCGTAAGGCCTTAGGAGGGACGAATTATGAAGACATTTCCAGTCAGTATTGTAACTCCTGATGGACCGGTTTACGAAAAAGAAGTAGAAATGGTAAGCGTGAAGGCAGAAAGTGGGGAAATGGGGATCTTATCAGGTCACATTCCAACTGTTGCACCGCTGAAAATTAGTGCGGTTCGTTTGAAAAATGGCGGTCACACTGATTATGTAGCAGTAAGCGGTGGCTTTATCGAAGTTCGTCCAGATAAAGTAACAGTATTAGCACCATCTGCTGAAGAAGCAAACCATATCGATATTCATCGTGCAAACGAAGCGAAGCGCCGTGCTGAGCAACGTATGCAAGATAAACAAGTACATGTTGACTTCAAGCGTGCAGAACTGGCGCTGCAGCGTGCAGTAAACCGTTTGAACGTTTCTGATATGAAATAAAAAAATCCGTAAAGGTTCATTCCTTTACGGGTTTTTTTTATAACTTATGGGTAACAACGTTTTCTTTTTTAGACTTTGTTATATCAAAATCTAATTATATAATGAAAAAATAATCCCCCAAAATGGTATAATTATTCTGAATATATCTAGGGAAACGCTTTACAACTGTGATTAGAAAAGGAGATGAGAAAGTGATTGGTGAAATGAAACGAGAAGCTTTACAGTCATTAAGGGGAAAATGGGGGCTTGGCGTAGGTTCAACACTGTTATATGGTATTTTAAGTTATATTCTATCACTGTTTGCAACTCTTATTGTTATTATTCCTTTTGTTCTCTTATTTATGTTACTTGGTGATTCTATCGATTTATTTGAAGGGGAAACGGTGACAATCGGTTTTACGGTTACTTTCGTTATTTTGTATGGACTTATGATGTTTATGAGTCTTATGAGTCTTATGTCATATGGTATTACAGCGTATGGTTACACGAATGTGTTTTTAAATATTAGCAGGAGAAAAGGTGCTACAATAGATGCTTTATTTGAAGGTTTTCGCGGCTTTAGAAGAATGATGAATGCTGCAAAGGCGATGATTTTAATATTTTTATATTCTGGAATATGGATTCCTTTCGTGCTATTAATTATTGTTGGTTTGTTAGGAGATGAGACAGGGGGTGCTGGGGAAGGATCAGCAATCGCATTTTTTGTTTTATTATTTGTTTCATTTATTGTCATTATTATTGCATCCTTTTCATATGTGATGACTTATTATGTTATGATAGACAATCCAGAGTATGGCGTTTTACAAGCTATGAAAGAAAGTAAAAAAATGATGAAAGGGCATAAAATGGATTTATTCCTTTTATGGCTCAGTTTCATTGGTTGGGGAATATTAGCGGTGATTCCTTTCGGGATTGGGTTACTTTGGTTCTGTCCATATATTAATACAACGACTGCTCATTTTTATCAGTATGTATCAGAGAAAGCATAGCATCTTTATTTAGGAATTGGTTTCCTATGGTTAGCTCCATATTTTTACACGACATCTGCTGCGTTTTATAAGGAAATTTCAAAGAAATATTATAAAAAAGAAGATACTACTTTTTAAAAAACCGACTAGCATGAAATTAATCATTCGTGCTAGTTTTTTTGTGAGAGTGAAATTAATTATAATTGCTGTAAACCAAGCAACATAGAGCGAAGTCATCCTCTAGTTACTTGGTTTTTCTTTTTCCCAATATATCGACATGGGAATTTGAAGTTTGTTATAATAATAAATAATCGCATTATTTAGAAAAATTTAAAAATAATAAATAATGCAGGTGAGACATATTGTTTACTAAGTGAACTTGTTCTTAATTTAGGGGGGAGGGCTTCAGGGTGGCAAATGTATATGAAAATAGTTATATGATTGTTGGCATCTTTTTACTATTGAGCATATTACTGCCGGTAGTGGCTCTTACATTAGGCAAGCTGCTGCGCCCGCATAAACCAAGTGCAGCAAAGGCAACGACGTACGAAAGCGGAATTGAACCCTATCATGATGCAAATGTTCGTTTTCATGCTCG
This sequence comes from Bacillus sp. 105MF, assembly GCF_000374885.1. NCBI lineage: Bacteria > Bacillati > Bacillota > Bacilli > Caryophanales > Bacillaceae > Bacillus > Bacillus sp. 105MF. Next base: position 196,803 of record NZ_KB895568.1, read on the forward strand.
TTATTATATTTTTGCATTATTGTTTGTCATTTTTGATGTGGAAACTGTATTTTTATATCCGTGGGCTGTCGCATATGACAAGCTTGGTTTGTTGGCGCTTATTGAAATGTTGATCTTTGTCATTATGTTGCTCATTGGTTTGGCCTATGCTTGGAAAAAGAAGGTGTTACAATGGTTATAAATTTTGAAGATTTACATCCAGGGGAACGAGCGGAATTAGAGAGAAATATCTTTTTTACAACACTTGAACAGATAAAAGGATGGGCGCGTAGTAATTCTTTATGGCCGATGACATTTGGACTTGCATGCTGCGCGATTGAAATGATGGGAGTTGGCTCATCGCACTATGATCTAGACCGGTTTGGGTCATTTTTCCGGACATCGCCGAGGCAATCAGATGTCATGATTGTTTCAGGAACAGTAACAAAGAAAATGGCACCAATTGTGCGTCGTTTATACGATCAAATGCCAGAACCGAAATGGGTTATTGCAATGGGTTCTTGTGCAACAGCTGGTGGCCCGTATGTGAACTCGTATGCTGTTGTGAAAGGGGTGGACCAAATCGTACCGGTAGATGTGTACATTCCAGGATGTCCCCCGAACCCAGCTGCTTTAATTTATGGGATTAATAAATTAAAAGAGAAGATTCGTTACGAAGCAAAGACTGGAAAGCAGGTGACGAATAGATGAGCGATCCGAATAAAGAGATAGAGGACATGAAAAAAGAGGCGGCAAGACATGCGAAAGAAGAAGTACGGAAACGACTTGCTGCTAGGCATGAGGCGGAACTGTCTAAGGGTGAGGTACAAGGAGAAGAAAAAGAGAAAGCGCTATCAAAAGATGCGGAGATAAATATAGAGGAAGCAAAACGACTTGCCGCAGAGGCAGCAAAAGCAAAGGCGGCAGCGTTAGCGAAGCAGAAAGGAGCAGAAGGCGAAGCGATATCGGAAGAGGAAAGGGCGAAAGCCGCAGCAGCAAAGGCAAAAGCGGCAGCGCTAGCAAAGCAGAAAGGAGCAGAAGGCGAAGCGATATCGGAAGAGGAAAGGGCAAAGGCGAAGGCGAAAGCCGCGGCAGCAGCGCTAGCAAAGCAGAAAGGAGCAGAAGGCGAGGCAATATCGGAAGAGGAAAAAGCAAAAGCGAAGGCGAAAGCCGCGGCAGCAGCAAAGGCAAAAGCGGCAGCGCTAGCAAAGCAGAAAGGAGCAGAAGGCGAAGCGATATCGGAAGAGGAAAGGGCAAAAGCGAAGGCGAAAGCCGTGGCAGCAGCAAAAGCAAAGGCAGCCGCGTTGGCAAAACAAAAAGCAACAGAAGGCGGAGCGCCATCTAACGATGAAAAGGCAAAGGCAATTGCAGTGGCGAAAGCAAAGGCAGCTGCTGCTGCCAAGGCAAAAGGTGCTGCGGGTAAGAAGGAAGAAGAGCCGGAGCAGGAAGAACCATCACCGAATCAGCCATATTTAGATGCTTATGTAAAGATTATTAAGGAGAAGACAGGCGAACATTCATTAGTAGATTACTATATTAATAAACTTTCAAAAGATGTACCAACGCTTGTTGTTGAGCCGAAGAATTACTATGAAGTGATGGAATTATTAAAGTGTCATGAAGGACTTGCCTTTGATTATATGTCGGAGTTACATGCGACGGATTTCGTTACACATATGGAAGTGTATGTCCATTTGTTTTCATATGGAAAGCGTCAATCTGTAGCAGTGAAGGTGAAGATAGATAGGGAGGCGCCGCGGGTAGCATCGATTGCGCCGCTATGGCACGGGGCGAACTGGCCAGAGCGAGAAGCGTATGATTTGCTTGGTGTTGTCTTTGAAGGTCATCCCAATTTAACGCGTATTTTAATGCCAGATGATTGGGCGGGTTATCCGCTTCGAAAAGATTATGAGCCTTTGGATGTGGAGGTGTAGCATTATGATCCGTACAGAAGAAATGCTTTTAAATGTAGGACCGCAGCACCCGAGTACGCACGGTGTATTTAGGCTTGTTATTAAAATTGATGGGGAAATTATTAAGGAGGCTACACCTGTCATTGGGTATTTACACCGTGGAACAGAGAAAATCGCAGAGAGCTTGCAGTATACACAAATTATTCCTTATACAGATCGAATGGACTATTTATCAGCGATGACGAATAACTATGTGATTTGTCACGCTGTTGAGACAATGATGGGCCTTGAAATTCCAGAGCGTGCAGAATATTTGCGAGTACTTGCAATGGAGCTTGGCCGCGTTGCGAGTCACCTCGTTTGGTGGGGAACAAACCTTCTTGATATTGGAGCGGTTAGTCCGTTTCTATATGCATTCCGGGAGAGGGAGATGATTATTAATCTCTTAAATGAACTCTGTGGTGCGCGGCTAACGTTTAATTACATGCGAGTCGGCGGTGTAAAATGGGATGCTCCAGATGGCTGGATCCGAAAGGTCCGTGAGTTTGTTCCATATATGAGGGAGCAATTGAAAGGCTATCACGACCTTGTGAGCGGAAACGAAATTTTCTTGAATCGTGTGAAGGGCGTTGGAATATATAGCGCGGAAGATGCGCTTTCTTATTCGCTTAGCGGGGCAAATTTACGCTGCACAGGTGTGAAGTGGGATCTTCGCAAGGATGAACCGTACTCTATTTATGATCGCTTTGATTTTGATATTCCGGTAGGAAACGTGGGGGATGCTTGGGATCGTTACGTTTGTCGGATGGAGGAGATTGAGGAGTCTCTCAAAATTATTGAGCAGGCGGCTGAGCAATTCCCATCAGAAGGGCCAGTGTTGGCGAAAGTGCCGAAAATTATTAAGGCACCAAAGGGCGAGGTATTTGTCCGGATCGAGTCGCCGCGCGGAGAAATTGGCTGTTATATTGCTAGTGAAGGAAAGAAAGAGCCGTATCGCTTAAAGTTCCGCAGGCCATCTTTCTACAACCTTCAAATTTTACCGAAGCTTTTGAAGGGCGAAAATATCGCGAACTTAATTACGATTTTAGGTGGCGTTGATATTGTGCTTGGGGAGGTTGATGGGTGATGATAGAGCGGCTCTTAGAGTCATCGGCAAGCTGGACAAATTTTTTCATCTTTTTTGGGTTAGCGGTGCTTCTTTTATTTGCTGTCCTTGGATTTGTTACATATGGGATTTTAGCAGAGCGAAAAGTGATGGGATTTATGCAAGGGCGGATTGGTCCGAACCAGGTCGGCGGCAGATTCGGTTTACTGCAAACAGTTGCTGACGTTTTAAAGCTTTTATTAAAAGAAGATAGCATTCCGAAAGCCGCAGATAAGCCGCTGTTTATATTGGCACCTGTTATTGCATTTGCACCAGCTTTTATGGTGCTTGCAGTCATTCCATTTACGGATAAATTTCAGTTTGCAGATATTGGAGTCGGACTTCTTTACTATATTGCTGTATCAGGGATTACAACGATTGGTGTTGTGACCGGGGGATGGGCATCAAACAATAAATATTCACTTTTAGGCGGGATGCGTGCGGCAGCGCAAATGATTTCCTATGAAATTCCGCTTGTAATGAGCGTCATTGGTGTTGTCTTATTAGCTGGCAGTCTTAATTTAAATGAAATTGTAGCGGCGCAGGAGAAGGTTTGGTACATTTTCGCACAGCCAATCGGTTTTGTAATTTTCTTAATCGCAGCGGTTGCAGAGTTGAACCGGACGCCGTTTGACTTACCAGAGGCGGAATCGGAACTTGTTTCTGGATATCATACAGAGTATTCGGGGTTTCGCTGGGCATTCTTTATGCTTTCTGAATATGTATACTTCTTTGGAATGGCTTCGCTCATTACGGTGCTCTTCCTAGGAGGATGGAATCCAGTTATGTTCCTTGGTTTTATTCCTGGAGCTGTATGGTTTGCCTTAAAGTTTAGCGCGGTGGTCTTTCTCTTAATTTGGTTCCGCGTTACGTTTCCACGTATCAGGGGCGATCAATTAATGGAGTTTGGCTGGAAGGTATTATTGCCAATCGCACTTGCGAACATTTTCTTAACGGCATTGATTAAGGAGTTGTTCTTCTAATCCATGAGGGGGGTGCCACTAAGATATGAAAGGACTATTTAAAGGATTAAAGTATACGCTTAGCAACTTAAGTAAGAAAAAAGTAACGTACGATTATCCCAATCAACCATTGCCACTACCAGATCGCTTTCGAGGGATTCAAAAATTTTATCCAGAAAAGTGTATTGTTTGTAACCAATGTGCCAACATCTGCCCAACTGACTGTATTCAACTAACAGGGAAGAAGCATCCGGATCCGGCGAAAAAAGGAAAAATCATTGATACGTACGATATTAACTTTGAAATTTGTATTCTGTGCGATTTATGTACAGAGGTTTGTCCAACAGAGGCAATCGTTATGACAAACAATTTTGAGCTAGCGGAGTATACGCGTGATGATTTGTTTAAAAATTTGCAGTGGCTAGATGAAAATGATGAGAACGTCAGAAAGGAGAATAAAGCATGAACGGCGAGTTGATAGCGTTTTTTTTACTATCCTTAACGGCGATTATCGGTGGTATTCTTATGCTGAACTTAACGAAAGTCATGCATATGATGCTCGCTCTTGTGTTTACGTTTCTTAGCATTGCGGGATTGTATTTTCTATTATCGGCAGAGTTTGTTGGAGTAGCGCAAATTTTAATTTATTCCGGGGCGATTACGATTATTATGATTTTCGGCATTATGTTAACGAAACATGACGCTGAAAATGAATCTAGTTTTAGTTTTCGTAAATGGCTCATCTTCTTCGCAGTAGTAGTGTTTGGCGGGGTGATGTATTTCGCTGTTAATAATATAGATTTTACAAATCGAAGTGTACAAGGAAGTGTACCACTTCATGAACAAAACACACTTCAAATTGGTACACTCTTATATTCGAAATATGTCATTCCATTTGAATTAACGTCGGTTATTTTACTTGTTGCACTTGTTGGGGCAATTGTACTTGCGAAGAAGGATGAGAAAGAGGGGGATTCCAATGAGTAGTGTTCCAACTTCCGCCTACTTAGCTCTTGCCATTATTCTGTTTTGCATCGGTTTATTCGGGGCTTTAACAAAGCGGAATACGGTCATTGTTTTAGTTTGTATTGAACTGATGTTAAATGCGGCGAATTTAAACCTAGTCGCCTTTAGTAAATTAGGTTTTTTTCCGAACTTAACAGGACAAATCTTTTCACTGTTTACGATGTCTGTTGCCGCAGCTGAAGCAGCAGTTGGACTTGCAATATTAATTGCGTTATATCGTAAACATGCAACAGTTAACGTAGATGAAATGGATTCGCTTAAGGGTTAGCATTGTGACCGAAAAGGGGGAAGGAAACAATGATGGATTATGCATGGCTCATACCGCTTTTCCCACTTACCTCGTTTTTTTTGCTCGTTATGTTTGGGGAAAAATTGAGAGAAGGAAGCAGCTTACTTGGTATCTTTCTCACATTTCTTTCCTTTGTGGGTGCGGCGACTGTATTAATAGAACGGTTTTCATCAGAAACAGTAAAGCATCAGTGGGTATGGCTCCGAATTGGTGATGTGGATCTTTCGTTTGGTTTTGAGATTAACGCATTAAATGCTTTGATGCTTTTTATTGTGACACTCGTTAGCTTCCTTGTACATGTGTATTCAAAAGGGTATATGCATGGTGATGAGAGGTTGCCCGTATTTTATGCGTATTTAGGGCTCTTTACATTTGCGATGCTCGGGCTTGTTATCTCGACGAATTTACTACAGCTTTATATATTTTGGGAATTAGTTGGACTTGGCTCGTTTTTACTAATTGGTTTCTATTTCTTTAAAGAGGAAGCGAAGGCTGCTGCGAAAAAAGCATTTATTATGACGCGTATTGGAGATGTAGGTTTATTTATCGGGATGATTTTACTCTTCTGGCAGGCTGGTAGCTTTGAATATGAAGTAATCTTTAAAGCGATGAAAATGGGAGACATATCACCTACTATGATAACGCTCACGGCAATCTTGATCTTTATTGGTGCCATGGGGAAATCAGGTCAGTTTCCGCTTCATACGTGGCTACCGGATGCGATGGAAGGGCCAACGCCTGTATCTGCGCTCATTCACGCGGCAACGATGGTTGCAGCAGGTGTGTACTTAGTGGCAACGATGTTTCCGCTATTCTCTGCAAGTCCTGCAGCGATGCAAACAGTCGCGGTTGTTGGCGCCTTTACTGCAATCTTTGCTGCGTCCATTGGCCTCGTACAAACGGATATAAAAAGAGTCCTCGCGTATTCAACAGTGAGCCAGCTCGGCTATATGATGCTCGCGCTTGGCTCGGCAGGATACGTTGCTGGAGTCTTTCATTTAACGACACATGCTTTCTTTAAAGCATTGCTTTTCTTAGCGGCAGGAAGCGTCATTCATGCGGTGCATACGCAAAACATTAATGAAATGGGCGGATTGCAGAAGAAAATGAAAGTGACGGGGCTACTCTTCTTAATCGGCACGCTAGCAATTAGTGGTGTCCCGCTCTTCTCAGGTTTTTTTAGTAAGGATGAAATTTTGGCGGCGACGTGGATGCACGGCAATTATGTTTTGTTTGTCCTTGCGGTTCTCGCAGCATTTTTAACGGCGTTTTACATGTTCCGGTTATACTTTCTCGTTTTTACAGGAGAGGCGAAGAAAGAAGAGGATGTGCATGAATCTCCGCGCGTCATGACATTTCCGATGATTGTCCTTGGTATTCTTGCAGTTTTGGCAGGGTATATCAATACGCCTTGGTTTGGCACGTTTCTTGGGGACTGGCTTACAAAGAATGTCCCGTTCCAAGTAGAGCAAAGTCATGGTCCGGTGTGGATTATGATTGTTGCGACACTCGTTTCGTTTGCGGGCATTCTCGCGGCATATCTTATCTATGGGAAACGATCTATTTCTAGAGATCGGGATGGCGGAAAAGAAACAGTCCTATATAGCCTCCTTAAGGAAAAATATTATGTAGATGAACTGTATAGTGTGACTGTGCTCCCGCTCGTAAAAGGAATCGCTTATGTGCTTCACTTATGTGAGGTCTATATTGTGGAAGGAATCGCCCAGTTAATCAGGGGTATTGTGAGAGGAGCAAGCATTGTTGGTTCTAAACTTCAAAACGGAAACGTACAAGTATACGGAACCGCAGTGGCTGTTTCCGTGGCGACATTAGTTGTCATTCTGTTATATACGGGGGGGTATTGGCAATGAATACATTATTATTATCATTCTTCATTTTCTCCCCGCTTCTAGGGATTCTCTTACTTACGTTAACACCGAAAACGGAAGTGCGTGCAGTGCGAGTCCTCGGTTTGTTCGGAACAATTCTTCCGCTTGGCATCGCGATTGTTTTGGCTAGTACATATGCTTCCGGAAAGAGCTTAACGATGTTTGCTGAAAGGGTGAAATGGATTCAATTCGGACATTTTCCGGGCGTAGATGAAAAGTTGTTTTCTATTTACTATGAGCTTGGTATCGATGGCTTTTCGCTTGTGATGATGATACTCACAGCGCTTTTAGCAACACTTGCGGCGATTACTGCCTTTTCCATTCAAAAAAATATAAAAGGTTTTTACATGCTTTTATTAACACTTGAAATTGGGATGCTCGGTGTCTTTGCAGCAGAAAATCTACTTCTATTCTTTGTCTTCTTTGAAATTACATTACCACCGATGTTTTTGCTTATTGGAAAGTGGGGGAAATTGAACAGTGAAAAAGCTGCCTATAGTTATTTGATTTATAACGGAATTGGATCAGCGATTTTACTCATTGTTTTCTCTATCCTCTTTGCAAAAACGGGTACAACAAATATTGCAGATTTAAAAGATATTTTGACTGGGGTGGACACGGCGCTTCTGGGCGATATTTCAAGTTCATTGCAGCTCGGTTTATTCATTGCACTTATGATAGCCTTTGCTATTAAGCTACCGGTATTCCCTTTGCATCGCTGGATGGTGAATGTGCATGTCGAGGCCCATCCTGCTGCGGTGATGCTCCATGCGGGTGTTCTGCTCAAGATTGGAGCATACGGCATCGTTCGCTTTGGGAAGGGGCTATTCCCGGAGCAGTTTCAAGACTTTGCGATGCTACTGGCGATTTTAGGGGTAATCAACTTGCTATACGGTGCTTTTCTAGCGATCATTCAAACAGATTTTCGAAAGGTACTCGCTTATTCCAGTATTTCGCATATGGGAATCGTTTTAATGGGACTTGGGGCACTGAATGCAGCCGGTATGAAGGGAGCGCTATTTCAAGTCGTATCTCACGGTTTAATTGCAGCGCTACTATTTTGCTTGCTCGGCATGATTGAGGGGCGTTTTGGCACGTCTGACATTACGAAGCTTGGTGGCCTTGCAAAACAAGTTCCTGTGTTAAGTGGTTTCTTATTAGCAGGAAGCATGGCTTCGCTTGGCCTTCCGGGCATGTCTGGGTTTGTTAGTGAGTTTCTTGCATTCCTCGGACTATTTCAAGGGAAGCCAATGCTCGCGGCGATCGGTGCGCTTGGAATCATTTTAACAGCGGTATATGTCCTAAGGGCTACGCTTCAAGTGACATTTGGAAAGAAGGAATTGGCAGTGAGGCCGGATGTCCGCGGCTGGGAATACGTTCCGATTGTACTCTTGCTCACTTGTATTCTTGCAATTGGTATTATGCCAGAACTGTTAGGAACGCCGCTGCAATACACAGTAAAAATATTGGGGGTGAGGTAGGATGGATATGAATACATTACTTAGCTTATCTTGGCATTTAATGGTACCGGAGTTCATCATTCTTGGAGCGGCCATCCTTCTCTCGCTTCTTGACTTATTTCTAAAGTTTGATCGTAAGTATTTAGGGCTTGGGGCGATTGGAGCGGCAGTGCTATCGCTAATCGCATTAATTACATTGTATGGTGAACCGGCTGGAGACATTTTAAGTGGTTCGTTTGTACTAGATGGATTTTCAAAAGGGTTTAAAACGTTACTATTAATTGGAGCCATCCTCGTTTTATGTATGGCGATGAGCGATGATAAAAAAGAGCCGATTCAAGATAAAGGGGAATACTATTATTTATTTTTAATGGCAGTTCTCGGGGCGATGTTTATGGCGTCTAGCGTCGACTTTATTACGCTCTTTATTGGCCTAGAGTTGTTATCACTGTCTTCGTACATTTTAGTTGGGATTCGAAAGACAAATCGCACTTCGAATGAAGCGGCGATGAAATATGTTATTAATGGCGGAATTGGGACGGCTATTACGCTCTTTGGAATGAGTTACTTATACGGCATTACGGGGGCTACTAATATTATTGGTATGCAGGAAGTTCTCATGCAAGGTGTGGATGGCAGCATTCAACTTTTGTTATCGCTTGCTTTCTTGCTTCTGTTTGTTGGGCTGTCCTTTAAAATTGCGACGGTGCCGTTTCATATGTGGGCACCAGACGTATATGAAGGGGCCGTGACACCTGTTACAACTTTCCTTGGGACAATTTCTAAAATCGCCGGTTTTATTATGATGATAAGATTGTTCCTTATGGTATTCGGCGCTATACCTGTTCATGGAAGTGAGCAAACAGTATTTGCTAACATGAGCGTATATATTGCCGTGCTCGCTATTATTACAATGATCATTGGTAATGTCGTGGCACTCAAGCAATACAGCGTAAAGCGTCTATTCGCCTATTCTGGCATAGCGCACGCTGGATATTTACTCGTTCCACTTGTAGCGTTATCACCATTTACAATGGATAGTATGTGGTTTTATATGTTGGCATACCTGTTAATGAATATAGGAGCTTTTGCAGTCATCCACGGATTAATCTTACAAAGCGGAAAGGAAAATTTCACAATTTTCTCTGGTTTATACAAACGCTCTCCGTTTGCCTCTGCAGCGATGACCATTTTCATTCTGTCTTTGGCAGGAATTCCAGGAACAGCTGGTTTTATCGGAAAGGTTAATATTTTCTTAAGTGCCTTCACTGCTAGTTCAGCCCATTACGTGCTGGCATCAGTCATGATGGGCACAACGGTTATCTCGTTTGTATATTATTTCCGTATTTTGCAGCAAATGTTCTTTCGAAAGAGTAGTGAAGAAGATCTGGTACACTTACCGATCAATTTGAAAGTCGTCATTAGTTTTTGTTTAATTGCAACTGTATTACTCGGAATTCTACCGGCAATTGGCTACAATTTCTTTTATGAATATTTTCCATTGATGAAAGATTTCTTCTTCACAGGGAACGTGGTACAATAGTGAAAACAAAAAGTGTAGAGTCATCGCTCTACGCTTTTTATTGTGGAGCAATGAGAGGGGTAAAGTGAAACTTTCGTTAGCGCGAGACCTTATCCTTCACGAATGTGATGCTCGAACAAAGTAAACTTTAATAGGTAGTGCCCCTTCTTTCGGAGGGATACTTTATACTGCCTGTTTGGGCGGGAAAAAGTGTGGTTTCCATTTATATGGGATCGTTTTGCATCCTAGGTGATGGTAAGCCAAACAAAAGGAGTCGATTTTTTTGGCGCAACTTTTAGGGCAACAAGCACTGATTGCGATTGTTTCGCATTTATTGTTTATTACCATTACGTGGTGGGCCTTACAAGGTATCCATATCGAACGCCTGATGAAATCTGGAAAGGTATTGCAGACGAGGATTTTACTCATTCTTGTTACGATTGCCATTGGGACATCTGTCAGCAACTTTTTTCTTGATTATTTAGGGTATTCGAAGAGTTTAACGTATTTAGTCAAGTAAGTGTATAGAACCTCATATCTCCGTTAACAATGGGGATAGGAGGGGATGAAACTTGAAAAGCTTAAAAACAATTCTTATTGTTGTCGTAAGTATTGTCGTATTCTTGGTCGGGTATAAAGAGATAAAGCCCGTAAGTGACGAAGAGAAAATGGAGAGTATGATCGCAGCTCTTGAAAAAAATGGAGCAGAGGTAGAGCGGTGGTCATGGTTAGCACGAGAAACCAAAACCATTTCTAATATACATACGTTTCAAAAATTGTTAAATGAAGTGAAAGAAAAAGCGGATATTCAAAAATGGGAATTGGAAACATCTCATGATGGATATAAAGCAACAGCATACAAAAAATTTTCTTCTTATGAAGAACGAATAGTAGTAACTTGGAGTAAGGAAAATAGTAAAGAAAACACTTTCATTATCTTTGAAGTAAGCGGGTCAAAATGGGACCCTAAAAACATTCGGGAAATGGATAAAATTTTTAGTACAAAACCTACAATTTACACTTGTGTTCAAGGTGTACTGAGTGATAAGATTGAAGGTGTTTTGCAAAATAAAACCAATCAGGTTTTGAAAGATCTTTCAGCAAGAGCGATCGAGAAGATAGAAGAAAGAGCATTTGTGTCAGTCTCCGCATATAATAAAAAGTGGAATGACGCTCTTTCAACAAATAGAGAGAAAATCAATGTGCAAATAGCAATACGCTCTACAGACAGCAAAGATACAATTGTGGTTGGCACACCGATCATAACTTCTGAGTATTGAATAGATATTGAAAAAAGGACACGGAGGGGAATAAATTGGAAAAAATCATCGTCCGTGGCGGAAAGCGGTTGAATGGCACAGTGCGTGTTGAGGGCGCAAAAAATGCTGTATTACCTATAATCGCTGCAGCCCTATTAGCGAGTGACGGAAAGAATGTACTATCTGAAGTACCAGTTTTGTCTGATGTATACACAATTAATGAGGTATTACGTCATTTAAATGCTGAAGTCGTATTTGAAAATAACCAAGTAACAATTGATGCTTCAAAGGAGTTAAATATTGAAGCACCATTTGAATATGTACGTAAAATGCGTGCGTCCGTTCAAGTAATGGGACCACTATTAGCACGTAATGGTCGTGCTCGTATTGCACTTCCTGGTGGATGTGCAATTGGTTCACGTCCAATTGACCAACATTTAAAAGGCTTCGAAGCAATGGGAGCGAAAGTAAAAGTTGGTAATGGCTTTGTTGAAGCTTATGTAGATGGACAATTACAAGGCGCGAAAATTTACTTAGACTTCCCAAGCGTAGGTGCAACAGAAAACATTATGTCTGCTGCTACATTAGCAAAAGGGACAACAGTACTTGAAAACGCAGCAAAAGAACCAGAAATCGTTGACTTAGCTAACTTCTTAAATGCAATGGGAGCAAAAGTACGCGGAGCTGGAACTGGAACGATTCGTATCGAAGGCGTTGATAAATTATATGGTGCACACCATTCTATTATTCCTGACCGTATTGAAGCAGGAACGTTTATGGTTGCAGCAGCAATTACTGGTGGAGACATCTTAATTGAAAATGCTGTACCAGAACATTTACGTTCTATCACAGCGAAAATGGAAGAAATGGGTGTTAAGGTTATTGAGGAAAACGAAGGCGTACGTGTTATCGGCCCAAGTAAATTAAAAGCCGTTGATATTAAAACAATGCCTCATCCAGGTTTCCCAACAGACATGCAATCACAAATGATGGCATTGTTATTACATGCGGATGGAACAAGCATGATTACAGAAACGGTATTTGAAAACCGCTTCATGCATGTGGAAGAATTCCGTCGTATGAATGCAGACATCAAAATTGAGGGCCGTTCTGTTATTATGAATGGACCTAACAACTTACAAGGTGCAGAAGTAGCAGCAACTGACTTACGTGCTGCAGCGGCATTAATTCTAGCTGGTTTAGTATCAGATGGTTACACACGTGTAACAGAATTAAAACACCTTGATCGTGGATATGTAAACTTCCATGAGAAACTAGCTGCATTAGGTGCAACAATTGAACGTGTAAATGAAAAAGTAGAAGAAGTGACGAAGCAACAAGTTTCTGACCTTCACGCTTAAGTTTGAGTAGTCTCTATGTCTTTTTGACATAGAGGCTATTTTTATTGGGCTATTATTGTTATAGTCAACAAATTCCTTTTTTATGCCTGTCCACCTGAAAAATTTAGAAAATTCTTTCCTTTGAGATTGAATCCTGTCATATCAGTACTTTATATTTTCCCTTTGCAGAAGTTCCTCCCGATATGTTCTAAAAGCTTGCCACGTTCCATAAGAATGAAATGAGTCTAATTTCATAGCGGGGGAAAAAGATGAAAATTTCAAAGCCACTTTTCATTACAATGGCGCTCTTAGTGGCGCTCGTCATTATTGTACCGACCGTACTTGTTATTCCGTTTACGAAAGCGAAAGTAAGTCAGCCGCCCGAACATCCTCCAGCCATGCAAAGTGTGCCAGCTCCTAAAAAGGTAAATACTGCTGTCCAAGTTACTGTGTATCGTAATGCACAAAAGAAGGTAGAAACGATGCCGATGGAAGAGTATGTTACAGGTGTAGTAGCTTCTGAGATGAATGCTAGCTTTGAAATGGAGGCATTAAAAGCACAGGCATTGGCAGCGAGAACATTTATTGTACAGCGTATGCTAGGCGGAAGTAAGAAAAACAATGCGGATGTGACAGATACGGTTAATGATCAAGTGTACAACAGTAAAGAAGAGCTAAAGAAGACATGGGGCAAAGATTATGAGAAAAATTTGAAGAAGATTGAAGAAGCTGTGTCTAAAACAGCCGGACAAGTTTTAACCTATGATGGTAGTCCCATTACGGCGTCCTTCTTCTCAACAAGTAACGGTTATACAGAAAATGCTGCAGACTACTGGGGGAGCGACTTACCATATTTAAAAAGCGTAGACAGTCCATGGGATCAAGCTTCTCCAAAATTTGCGAGTGAGCAAACTTTTACTGTAGATGATTTTCAAAAGCGTCTTGGCGTAAAGGTGCTTGCAAATGGAAAAGTCGGTAATATTAAAGACCGTACAGAAGGAAAACGGGTGAAGGATGTAGAGTTTCAAGGAAAAACGTTAACAGGGAAAGAAGTAAGAACAAAGCTGGGATTACGCTCCTCTGACTTTACATGGCAACAACAAGGAAAGAGCATTGTCGTCACAACGAAAGGTTTCGGCCATGGCGTTGGCATGAGCCAGTATGGTGCCAATGGAATGGCGAAAGAAGGAAAAGAATATACGGATATTGTTGCTCATTACTATAAAGGTATCGAAATTAAAACGCTAAACGAGTATGAAGGAAAGTTAATGGCGAAGAACTGATGCTTAAGGGTTACTGACAGTTGGGTGCCGCTCGTTTGAAAATATATCGGCGCTTTTTGGAATATATCAACCGTTCGACAAAACTTAGTGGTTATTTGACAACAAAGGAGCTCATCCCAATGAGCTCCTTTTGTCATTATTTGTAGAAAACGAAAGAAATGTTAACGGCTTTTGTCTCGTTTCGTCGTGTTATAATACAGTTGTGTGTATATATATAAAATAATAACAGGGGGCATGAAATATGATGATGAATGTACCACTGCTCATTCCAGCAATGATGGAACGAGCGGAGAAATATTTTTCAAAAAAGGAAGTTGTTTCGCGCACTGCATCGCGTATTCAAACATTAACATACGGAGAGATTGCGAAGCGGACAAGACGGCTTGCTAGTGTACTAAATAAAATGGGGATTGATAGAGGGGACAAAGTTGGAACAATCGCTTGGAACCATCACCGCCATTTGGAAGCATATTTTGCAATTCCAGGAATTGGGGCGGTGTTACATACGATTAACTTACGGCTCTCCGCAGAGCATATTTCTTACATCATTAACCATGCTGAAGATAAAATCATTCTCGTTGATGAAGATATGGTTCCTGTATTAGAAAGTATTCAACACGAAATTCCTCATGTAAAAGCATTTATTATTATGACAGATGATCACGAACTACCTCACACAACACTATCACCAGTATATCATTACGACAAACTACTCGAAGAAGGCGACGAAACATTCCCATTCATAACAGACTTAGATGAAAAAGAACCTGCGGGTATGTGCTATACTTCCGCAACGACAGGAAAACCGAAAGGCGTTGTGTATACACACCGTAGTATTGCACTCCATAGTTATACGCTCGGCCTTGTGGACGGCGGGAATCTATCAGAAGTAGACACTTGTATGCCTGTCGTTCCGATGTTCCATGTAAACGCATGGGGGCTTCCGTTTGCAGGTACATGGTTCGGCACAAAGCTCGTCTTACCAGGACCACACTTTACACCGGAAATATTAGCTCAGCTTATTGAGCGTGAGAAAGTGACAATTACTGCTGGTGTACCAACAATTTGGATTGGGTTACTGCAAGAGCTTGAAAAATATCCGTATGATATTAGTAGTATTCGTACGATATGGTCAGGTGGATCAGCAGCACCAGGAAGCATGATTCGCACATATGAGGAGAAATATGGAATTGCTTTTAGGCAAATATATGGAATGACAGAAACAAGCCCAGCTGTTGTAATTAACTGTCCAAAGTCATATCAGCGCGATTTACCGAAAGAAGAATATTATGAACTACGCTCCCGCCAAGGTTACTTATTCCCAGGCCTTGAAATGAAGGTAATTGGTCAAGAAGGGGAGATCAAATGGGATGGTGAAGAAATGGGAGAGCTTTGCCTGCGCGGACCTTGGATTGCGGGTAGTTATTATAACGATGAACGTACAGCAGATTCCATGCAGGATGGCTGGTTACATACAGGAGATATTGTAACTGTTGATCCAGAAGGGTTTATTAAAATTGCTGACCGTACGAAAGATTTAATTAAAAGCGGCGGTGAATGGATTTCCTCCGTTGATTTAGAGAACGCTTTAATGGCACATGACAAAGTACTAGAGGCATCTGTCGTTGCCGTGCCACATGAAAAATGGCAAGAACGCCCTGTTGCCTGCGTTGTCTTAAAAGAAGGACAAACAGTAGAACAAGAGGAGCTTTATGCATTATTAGAAGACCAGTTCCCGAAATGGTGGATGCCGGATGACATTTTATTCGTGGAAGAGATTCCAAAAACATCTGTCGGGAAATTCCTGAAAAGGGCACTTCGTGATCAGCTGAAAAGTTATATGGTGAAGCAGCAGTAATAGTTGTATGCTAAAATCAATCAAAAAGGAGCTAATTTAGCTCCTTTTTATTTTTGAGATAAATATCATAATCTTCCATTAACTGTTTGGTATAATGAGATAAAAACTCATCTGGAGGAGAAAACATGGCGTTATTGGAGTTAAAACAATTGGGTAAGACGAACCAGTTGCAGGCGATTCAGCTTGAAATTGAAAAAGGGCAATGTGTTGTGCTGCAATGTAACAATCATACGGCGAAGATTTTACACCGCATTATAATCGGTGAAGAAGAGGCATCGGCTGGAAGTGTTTTATTTGACGGGGAACCGATTCAAAAGCAAGTCTACTCGCGCATTGGTTTTTGTTTTTTAAAAGATGAGGCATATAACCGCTTAAAAGTAAAAGAATACTTCGCCTTTTTATCCGGATTGTATGACTCGAATATTAGCATAGAAGAAGTTGTCCAGTATGTTGGTTTACTAGATAAAATGAACGTCAAAATTGAAAAGCTATCATTTTCTGAAAAACGCCGTCTTCACATTGGGCGGGTCATGATTCATAATCCGGATTTAATTATTTTTGAAGAGCCAGAGCAAAATGTAGATATAGAGAGTACAATTATCATTCGAAAAGCAATTATGAAGATGAAAGAACAAGGGAAGGCCATCTTTATTACATCATCCTTTTTATCGGATGCACTTTCTTTAACAGAAGATGTGTATGTATTAAATCCAGATGGCGTTAAAAAAGTAGAAATCGAACAGGAAGAAGAGGAAGAGATAGATCAAGAAAATATCGTTCAAATGATTCCGCAAATGAAGCTCGAAAGAATCCCAGCAAAAGTGAACGATAAAATCATTTTGCTTGATCCGATGGAAATTCATTTTATTGAAACGCAAAATGGAACAACGCATATTCATGTTCGCGAAGGGGACTTTGTATGTGCGTTAACATTAAGTGAGTTAGAAGAAAGATTAAAAGGTTTTGGATTCTTTCGATGTCACCGCTCTTATCTTGTTAACTTACAGCGCGTACGAGAAGTGATTACTTGGACTCGTAATAGCTTTAGCTTAATCTTGGATGATGAACGAAAAAGCTCTATTCCACTTTCTAAAGGTCGAATGGATGAATTAAAAGGTGTCATTGGACTATAATGATGCTCCAGTAAGCGGAAAATAGGATTCATTCACCGGTAAAAAGACTCCTTTTACCGGTATTTTACTGCGTAACCCCTTTGTTTTTCATATGATTGAGCCAAGAACAGCGAACACAACAAGCCGAGGCGGCAAACGAGTCGCTGAAGCGAAATTATCTATAGAAGAAAAACAAAGGGGATGACAAAATGACATTGGCAATTGAAATGAAGGATGTAATGAAAACCTTTAATGAAAAAACAGCACTTCGAAATGTAAGTATTGAAGTAAAGCAAGGAGAAATCTTCGGGTTTCTAGGACCAAGTGGATCAGGGAAAACAACAACAGTGAAAATTTTAACTTCCCAATTGCTTCACAGTGTTGGAAAAGTGAAAGTATTAGGAAAAGATATTACAGGTCCAAACAGCATCGATTACAAACGAATTGGTATTTTAACAGATAACAGTGGTCTATATGAAAGACTTAGCATTTATGATAACTTACTATTATTTTGCGACTTATACGATTGTCCTAAAGAAAGAATTGATGAAGTACTATCCCAAGTGAATTTATTAGAAGATAAAAAAATACCAGTCAAAAAATTATCAAAAGGGATGAAGCAGCGCGTTACGCTAGCACGAGCAATTCTGCATAAGCCGGATATTCTCTTCTTAGATGAACCAACATCAGCACTTGATCCAGTCAACGTCCAAAACATTCATAACATCTTAAAGGACCTAAATAGAGAAGGAACAACGATTTTCTTAACGACGCACAATATGGATGAAGCAGAAACGCTTTGTGACCGCATTGCTTTCTTATGTGGAGGGGAAATTGTAGCACTTGATACACCAGAAAATTTAAGACTTCAATACGCGAAAGACAAAATCGAAGTCGTGCTAAAGGATAAGAAAAAAGAAACAGTGAAAAAAGACGAATTAGGCGCAAAACGTATTTCTGAGTGGATGAAAAATGGTGAATTATTATCGATTCATTCTTATGAGCCAACACTAGGAGATATCTTTATTGAAGTAACTGGGAGGGGATTATAATGACATTTTCAATGAGACGTGTATCGGCGATTTTACGGAAAGAGATGCAGGATTTGAAGAATAACGCACAAATATTATTAATGGCGATTTTACCACTTGGATTGGCATTGTTTTATAAGCAAATGGGACAAGGGAAGGAGTTTATGGGAGGCTTTGTAATCGTCATGATATTATGTATGGTTACAACAATCTCACAGGCAACTCTTATTGCGGAAGAGAAGGAGAAACATACGTTACGAGTGCTTATGCTATCTCCTGCTTCTCCATTTGAAATCATTATTGGAAAAGCACTACCAATCATTGTTTTAACGTTTGCTATAAGTTTTCTTAATTTATTTATACTAGATGTTTTACAAGGGAATATGTTGTTCATGTTTCTGTTAATGTTATTAGGAACATTAGTGTTCATCATATTTGGGACAATTATCGCTCTTTTAGCTAAAAATTTAGTGCAAGTTTCTGTTATTGCATCACCGGTTGCAATGGTCTTACTCATGACTCCAATTTTAAGTAATGTTATAAAAAATGACATTTTGAAAAACATACTATCGTATTTACCGACTAATCATATTTTTGAAGCGTTCGTAAGTGTTGTGGAAGGGAAAGGCTTCTCTGCAATTGCTGCAGATCTAATCAATGTCTCTATTTGGTTAGTCATTTCAATTATTGTTTGCCTCTTCGTCTACAAAAAGAAACAACTAGACTAAAAAACTGAGCCAATCCGCTCAGTTTTTTCTTTTTTCTATCATTTCCTCGGAAATTTCGCAATTCCTATACATATTTTTACAGATTTTGTCGAAAAGTAATTAGTTATAGGTTGTATAGGATGAATGAATATTGTTCAAAATGATTGCTGAGGTGATGATAGAATGCGAGGAAGGAATAATAAAAAGTCGCAAAAGGTAGTTCATTTATTTCAAAAACGGTGGGTATTTCCGGCAATCTATATTGCATGTGCAGCGGTAATCTTGACGGTTGCTCTATGGTTCCAGGCAGCTAATCCAAAGAAAGCGCCTAATAAAGAGCAAAGTGCGCCGTATGGTCAAACGGAAAATCCAGTAGTACCAGTAACAAAGTCTTCGGAAGTTGTGAAAATGCCAGCTGCAAAGAATGTAGATGTTGTTGTGAAGAAGAAGTTTTATGAAGATGGAGCAGCAGAAGAGGAGCAAGAACAAGCACTTGTCTTTTATAACAACACATATTCTCCTAATAAAGGAATCGATGTTGCTGCGAAAAATGGAAAAGAATTCGATGTTACAGCTGCTTTAAGTGGTACAGTAACAAAAGCTGAAAAAGATTCGCTTCTCGGTTATGTCGTAACAGTGGATAACGGAAATGGTCTTGCAACATCTTATCAAAGCTTAGGCAGTGTAAAAGTAGAAAAAGGTGCAAAAGTTGCACAAGGTGAAGTATTAGGAAAATCCGGTCTAAGTGCAATGAATAAGGAAGCAGGTTCTCATGTACACTTTGAAGTTCGTAAAGATAATGTAGCTGTCAATCCAGAGCGTTACCTTAACAAACTTGCGACAGACGTAAAAGCAGAAGCAGGAGCAGCAAAAGAAACAAATGGTTCTGCTGATGAAAAAGGTAAAAAAGAAGAGAAATCAACAAGCGGTTCTGCTGATGAAAAAGGTAAAAAAGAAGAGAAATCAACAAGCGGTTCTGCTGATGAAAAAGGTAAAAAAGAAGAGAAATCAACAAGCGGTTCTGCTGATGAAAAAGGTAAAAAAGAAGAGAAATCAACAAGCGGTTCTGCTGATGAAAAAGGTAAAAAAGAAGAGAAATCAACAAGCGGTTCTGCTGACGAAAAAGGTAAAAAAGAAGAAAAATCAACAAATGGTTCTACGGAATCATCTAGCGATTCTTCTTCTACACAAGAATAATAAAACGAAAAAATCAGCTCTCACTAGGGGGTTGATTTTTTTATTTTTATATAAAAATGATTCATTTCGAGAGGGAAATAGCAATAACAAGGAAATTTGACGGAATTCTCGAATATATATTAAGAAAAGGAGGGGATTACTCTGTCATTTGTATTTGTTCTGTCGATTGCCCTTATTTTGTTGTTTATTTTATTTACTTTATATTATTACATTGCCAGTAAGAAAGAAGTTCCCCACCATCAATTATTAGAAGAAGAATGTGATCATGAAGAATGACGCCTTTGACAAGAGGCGTCATTCTTTGGTTTTTGTAGGGCAATCCATCAAGTGAAAATTGTCATTGTTAACGTATTTCTCACACGAATTTGTAATTTTTCTTAACTTAGTCCGTAAAAATACCGAACTTGTAGCATATATCAGTAGTGCGGGCAATACAATGATATAAACCAATGCAAAGAGAGTGTTTGAGGTGAGAAATCGTGGGTCATTTCATTATAAATTCCAGAATGTTTAAAGCTTACAAACAGCACTCGAATTTACTTCTTAGTCATATGCAGCGAGTCTCATTTCACACTTCTCACATCCAATTTAGGGAGGCGAGTGGTGTGCACGATTACATCAAAGAGAGAACTATCAAGATTGGCAAGTATATCGTGGAGACAAGAAAAACAGTTCGTGTGATTGCAAAAGAATTTGGGGTATCAAAGAGTACAGTCCATAAAGATTTAACAGAACGTTTACCGGAGATTAATCCAGAGCTCGCAAATGAAGTGAAAGAAATTCTTGATTATCATAAGTCGATTCGCCACCTAAGAGGCGGGGAAGCGACGAAGCAGAAGTACCGAAAAGAAGATACAGAAAAAATCGTGCAGCAATAATTCATTATACGGCAAACATTCCTTGGTCATGACGTAACATTTTTCAGAAGAATTATCTTTTCAAATATTACGTTTTCGTTAAATTTATGATAAAATCAGAAATTAGGTGTAAAAGAATTCGGGTACAACCTGATTTTGAATATCAAGGAGGAAAACACAGGAATGTTTGCGAGAGATATCGGAATTGACCTAGGCACAGCTAACGTATTAATTCATGTAAAGGGTAAAGGGATCGTTTTAAACGAACCGTCTGTTGTAGCAATTGATCGCAATACTGGAAGAGTATTAGCGGTAGGTGAAGAAGCAAGAAGTATGGTAGGACGTACACCTGGTAATATTGTAGCGATTCGTCCGCTTAAAGATGGTGTAATTGCAGATTTCGAAATTACAGAAGCAATGTTAAAGCATTTTATTAACAAGCTGGACGTGAAGAGCTTCTTTTCAAAACCTCGCATTTTAATTTGTTGTCCAACAAACATTACATCTGTAGAACAAAAAGCAATTCGTGAAGCTGCTGAACGCTCAGGTGGTAAAACAGTATTCTTAGAAGAAGAACCAAAAGTAGCTGCTGTTGGTGCCGGCATGGAAATCTTCCAACCGAGCGGAAATATGGTTGTTGATATCGGCGGAGGTACAACAGATATTGCCGTGCTTTCAATGGGTGATATTGTTACCTCCTCCTCTATCAAAATGGCTGGCGACAAGTTTGATATGGAGATCTTAAACTATATTAAACGTAAGTATAAGCTATTAATCGGAGAACGTACATCAGAAGATATTAAAATTAAAGTCGGTACAGTATTCCCAGGTGCACGTAGTGAAGAACTTGAAATTCGCGGACGTGACATGGTAACGGGCTTACCACGTACAATCACAGTATGTTCAGAAGAGGTTACAGAAGCATTAAAAGAAAATGCGGCTGTCATTGTACAAGCTGCAAAAGGTGTATTAGAGCGTACACCACCAGAACTATCTGCAGACATCATTGACCGCGGTGTGATCTTAACAGGCGGAGGCGCATTATTACATGGTATCGACATGCTTCTAGCAGAAGAATTAAAAGTACCAGTACTAATCGCTGAAAACCCAATGCACTGTGTTGCTGTTGGTACAGGCATTATGTTAGAGAATATTGATAAATTGCCACGTCGTATGTTGAAATAGTCATATAAAGGGTAGTAAAAAGTGTGAAGGAACTATTTCCTTCGCACTTTTTTTGTAAATAAAAGAAAGTAAGAGGAGGTTTGTAATACCAATTAAGAAAGCGTTTTCTTGTGCCGGATATGACAATAGTTGTTAGGTTATTGTCATAGTTTGTAAATAAAAATTATGTTATAATCATCTTTGTGAATTTCGTGTGAACTCAATGTAAAATCTATGTAAATTTGTTTTGGATTTACATTGGTGAATTTGAGTCGTTCTTACCATTCATAGGCGTAGGAGAAGCTCTAATTTAAATATACTTCTAAACTAAATAATTATAAAATAATAACATTTCACAGGGGGCACGATCATGAAAAAGGTTATTACATATGGAACTTTCGATTTATTGCACTGGGGACATATTAACTTATTGAAGAGAGCGAAAGATTTAGGAGATTATTTAATTGTCGCCGTTTCTTCAGATGAATTTAACAAATTAAAAAATAAAAAATCTTATCATAGCTATGAGAATCGTAAAATGATTCTAGAAGCGGTTCGGTATGTGGATGAAGTAATTCCTGAACATAATTGGGAGCAGAAAGTAAAAGACGTACAAAGCCGTGATGTGGATGTTTTCGTAATGGGCGATGACTGGAAAGGTGAGTTTGATTTCTTAGAGGAGCATTGCGAAGTTGTATATTTACCACGTACAGCCGGGATTTCTACAACAAAAATAAAAAAGGAACTAGTACGAGTTGCTAGATAAGTGTACATGATTAGAGAATTGATGGTAGAAATCTACCTAATTTTATTTGGAATTTTACATAATATGATGCAAGTGTTTCCGATTAAAAAGAAAGTAACTTTTATTATGTCTTATGGTGAAAATTTATTTTTTATTTATGAGGAAATACAGCGTCAAGGTATAAATTACGAGGTGGTTTTTTTATATAAACCTACATGTAAATATGAGGTGGATAGCTACTCGAATGTGAAATCTTATAAATTTGAAACAAAGAACATACTTCACACTATTAAATCGATCTATCATTTATCCACTTCTCAATACATCATTGTTGATAATTATTTTGGGTCATTAGCGAAAGTTAAATTTAAAAAAGGCGTAGAGTGTATTCAAATATGGCATGCAGCAGGTGCTTTTAAAAAATTCGGATTATTAGCTCCTTCTTTTAAAAAAAGAAGTTTACGAGCCCAAAACAGATTTATGAATGTTTATAAAAACTTCCATAAAATTGTTGTAGGATCAGAAGCGCTTTCTGACATTTATAAAGAAGCTTTTGCTCTATCTGATAATAATATATTAAAAACAGGTATTCCGAGAACGGATTTGTTTTTTGATGAACGGAGACAACAGAAAGTTAAAGATAATATTTTTATAGTAAATCCAAATCTAAAAGATAAAAAGGTTATTTTATATGCGCCAACCTTTAGAGATAAAGAGCTAGTAGATTTTGATTTACATCTAGATATCGATGAGATGTATAAGCAATTGAAAGATGAGTATATCCTTATAGTTAAGTTGCACCCAGCAATACGAAATACCTGTAATTACGAAGAAAAGTATGAAGGTTTTTTATATGATTATTCCCTTTATCCAAATATAAATGATCTATTTCTAGTGACGGATATATTAGTCACTGATTATTCCTCTATACCATTTGAATTTTGTTTATTAAATAAACCAATAATCTTTTTTGCATACGATTTAAAGAAATATATGAAAAAAAGAGGGATTATTGGTGATTATGTATCTGATGTGCCAGGACCAGTTGTTTATACAACTGAAGAAGTGGTACGGGTGATAACAGATGGTAGGTTCAAAATAGATAGTATAAATAATTTTACTTTGAAATGGAATGAGTATTCGATAGGTGATTCAAGCAAGAACTTTGTAAATATGCTTTTTAAAGAGAAATAGTAAGGTAGTCATGCATTCCTATAATAATGATGTGTTCGAGAGAAAGGTAAAAGATTTTTTATAGGAAGTATGCTTTAGAAATAGATTAAAGAGAGGTTTTAATATTGCAAATCAAGAAGAAGATTAACAGAATGAAAAATCGTATTAATTTTTTATCAGGTCCACTGAAAAAATATTCGAATGACCAAGGGTTTAAGAGAACTGTTAAGTATACAGATTTTTATGTGAAATTAGACTTGGATGAGAAAGTTATATTATATGAATCTTTCCATGGTAAAGGTATGACAGATAGTCCATACGCAATTTTTAAAAAAATTATCGATAATCCAGAGTATAAGGATTATACACATGTTTGGGCATTGAATGATGGAAATAACTTTTATGCTAAACGTTATGAAAATAAAAAAAATGTTAAGTTTGTTAAAGTTCATAGTGAAGAGTATTTAAAATATTTAACAACAGCGAAATATTTAATTAACAATACGACATTTCCACCTTATTTCCAGAAAAAAGAAGGGCAAATCTATGTGAATACTTGGCATGGAACACCTATTAAAACATTAGGAAAAGATATGAAGGGAGAAATAGGACAACATAAAAATATCCAAAGGAATTTTATGCATTGTGACTATATATTAAATCCTAATAAATTTACTGCAGATACTATTGTAAATTCTCATGATTTAGAAGGGTTATACAATGGCTATGTTGTTGATGAAGGCTATCCACGAATTGACCTTACTCTACAAGTAAACCCAGAAGAAGTACAAGGATATTTAAAAGAATTTGTAGAAATTGATGATACAAAAAAAATCATTTTATATGCACCAACTTGGCGTGGTGGAGTAAATCAGGTAAATAATATTAAAGATGAAATTAACAATATTGTTAAACAAATGTACTCTAAGATACCTAATGATTATCAACTCTTGTTAAAGGTTCATACATTGACATATAAATTTATTAAAGATGACGAAAGTTTACGAGAAATTTGTATACCAGATTGGGTGGATCCTAATGAGTTGATGTCAATAGTAGATGTTTTAGTGACAGATTATTCTAGTATATTCTTTGATTACATGGTAACAGAAAAACCAATCATTTTCTTAGCGTATGATAAGGAAGAGTATGAGGAACAACGAGGTTTATACGTTCAATTAGAAGATATGCCAGGTCCAATATGCCATACGGTAGACGAAGTTATTCATAGTATTGAAAACATTAAGAGTGTAAAAAATGATTACAGTGTAAAATACCAAGAAACATTGAAAAAATATTGCTATCATGATGATGGGAATGCTACAGAAAGAGCAATTGACATTATTTTCAGAGAAAAGCACACAGCTAATGTATGTAAAGTTACAAATGAGAATAAGAAAAATATTCTAATGTATTGTGGTGGATTTTTGAATAATGGAATTACTACGTCAGTTATTAACCTTTTGAATAATATTGATTACTCAAAATACAATGTGGCAGTTATTGATAAAGGGAAGTACGATCAAATTTCAAGAGATAATTTCAATCAAATTAATTCGAATGTGAAAAAGTTTTATCGAGTAGGTAGTTTAAACACCACTTTAAAAGAATCTTATCAAAATAACTATGTTATGAAAATGGGGCTAAAGAATGAAAAAGCTCAGAAGGTGCTACCAAAGCAACTATACAAGCGTGAAATTTCAAGGTTATTTGGTAATGCGGAATTTGATATAGCTATTGACTTTAGTGGATATGTCCCATTTTGGACATTGTTATTTGCGTTTGGAGATTTTAAAAAGAGAAGTATCTATCAACATAATGATATGTGGGCAGAATACTCCAAAAAAATTAAAGGTAAATTTAAGCATAGAGCTAATCTAAATATTATTTTCCCGTTGTATAAGGAGTTTGATAAAATAGTAGCTGTTGCAGAACACACAAGAAACTTAAATAGGAAGAATTTGAAAGATTATATTACACTAAAACAAGGTGTTTATGTCCATAATGCCATTGACCCTAATAAAGTACTTAAACAGATTGAAGAAGGCGACATATATAAATATGATGAGAAAGAATATTTATTAAAAGAAAATATTCACGGAAATGGTAAGCTTAAAATTACAGGAATTGAAATGCCTCAAAAAGAGAACATAAATTTTGTTAATATGGGAAGGTTGTCACCTGAAAAAGATCAAAAAAAGCTTATACATGCTTTTGCAAAAGTTACGGAACTCTATGATAATATTAGACTTTATATTGTTGGAGACGGAGTTTTAAAAGAAGAATTAGAGAATTTAGTGAGAGAAAAAAATCTAGAGGACAAAGTGATTTTTACTGGTCAAATGAGTAATCCTTTCTTACTTATTAATCAATGCGATTGTTTTGTTCTCTCATCTAATCACGAGGGACAGCCAATGGTATTGTTAGAGGCTTTAATACTAGGTAAACCTATTATTGCCACTGACATTGCAGGGTCAAGAAGTATTTTAGAAGAAGGTTATGGGGAGCTAGTTGAAAATAATACAACTGGTTTGGTAATTGGGATGCAGAAGTTTATATTAAATCAAACTTCTTTTAAAGAATTTGATTTTCAAAAGTATAATGAGCATGCTCTTGAAATGTTTTACGATGAAGTATGTGCTCTTAAAGAGGAATAGGATGTAATCAAAGTGAAAAATGTAATGGAATAATGAAGTGTGGAAGCTAAGTGATTTACAATATAAATCACTTAGCTTCTTACGTAAATAGTGATGTTTCTAACGTTTTTAAGGTGGTAAGAGGGGGATTGTGTTGAAACAAATTACAGTAATTGGTGCAGGAAGCTGGGGAACAGCGTTATCTATGGTTCTTGCGGATAACGGACATGAAGTAAGAATTTGGGGAAATAAAGCGGAACAAATCCATGAAATTAATGAGAAGCATACGAATGAAGCATATTTACCGGGGATTCAACTTTCTAAAACAATAAAAGGATACGAGTCTCTAGAGGAAGTAATGGATGGGATAGATACGGTACTATTAGTTGTTCCAACGAAAGCGATTCGTAGTGTAATGCAGCAACTAAAGGACGTCGTAAAACAACCGATAACAGTTATCCATGCAAGTAAAGGAATTGAACCAGGATCATTTAAACGTATCTCAGAAATGATTGAAGAAGAGATGCCGAAAGAGTTAATAGAAAGTGTTGTTGTTCTTTCAGGGCCAAGCCATGCAGAAGAGGTAAGTCTTCGTCATCCTACTACTGTAACTGCTGCGTCATATCATCTACAGGCCGCAGAAAAAACACAAAAGCTATTTATGAATACAAATTTCCGTGTTTATACAAATCGAGATGTGATTGGTGTTGAATTAGGCGGGGCACTAAAGAATATTATTGCCCTTGGCGCAGGAATCTCAGATGGTCTTAGTTACGGAGATAACGCAAAAGCAGCGTTAATTTCCAGGGGACTAACGGAAATTACACGATTAGGGTGTGAGATGGGAGCAAATCCGCTTACTTTTGCGGGATTAACAGGTGTCGGTGATTTAATTGTGACTTGTACAAGTGTTCATAGTCGAAATTGGCGAGCTGGAAATTTACTTGGTAAGGGTCATAATTTAGAAGAAGTATTAGAGAATATGGGCATGGTGGTAGAAGGTGTTCGTACAGCTGAGGCAGCATATCATTTAGCTGAAAAAATGAGTATTGAAATGCCGATTACGACTGCGATATATAATGTTTTATTTAATGGAAAAAATGCAAAAGAAGAGGTAGACGCATTAATGGGAAGAACGGGAAAAGGCGAGGTTTCGCGTTAATGTATCGTAAGTATGAAGCGACTGAATTAGAAGGTGTGTAAATAACATGGGATTTATAAGAAGAATAAAAAATCACCGTATTGTAAAAAAACTATGTAAGGCAGTATTTCTTTTCTGTAGTTGTTTGCCTCCCAAAAGGAAGTTAATTTTATTTGAGAGTTATTCCGGAAAACAATATAGTTGTAATCCACGAGCTATGTATGAATATATGTTACGAAATGACATGGACTTTCAAATGGTTTGGAGTGTAAATAAAAATTACACAGCGCAGTTTGATAAAGAAAATATCCCATATGTAAAAAGATTTTCAATTCGTTGGTTTATTTTATTGGCACGTGCGCAGTATTGGATAACAAATAGTAGAATGCCACTTTGGCTTCCTAAGCCAAGGCATACTATTTATATACAAACTTGGCACGGTACACCTCTTAAGAAATTAGCGGGTGATATGAAAGAAGTTCATATGCCAGGTACAACAACTGAAAAGTATAAGGACAACTTTCATCGTGAAGCACAAAACTGGGATTATTTACTTTCCCCTAATGTATATTCGACTGAAATATTTAAGAGGGCTTTTCAATTTCAAAAAACTGTTGTTGAAGCAGGATATCCTCGTAACGATTTCTTATATGTAAATAATAATTCTAAGGCAATCGATACATTAAAGAAACAGAATGGATTACCTATAGATAAAAAAATTATTTTATATGCCCCAACGTGGCGAGACGATCAGTTTTATAGTAAAGGTCGATATAAATTAGATTTACAATTAGATTTAAATCTTTTGCAGAAACAATTAGGTTCAGATTATATCATTTTGTTACGCATGCACTACTTAGTTGCAGAACAGTTTGATTTAGAACCGTATAAAGGGTTTGTGTATGATTTCTCTAAGCATGTCGATATAAATGAGCTGTATTTACTATCTGACTTGTTAATTACAGATTACTCTTCAGTCTTTTTTGACTATGCGAATTTGAAACGACCAATCATTTTCTACACGTATGATATTGACTCGTATCGTGATAAGTTAAGAGGTTTTTATTTTGACTTAGAGACAGAAGCTCCTGGTCCAGTTGTGATGAATACAGAAGAAGTGCTTGAGGAAATATTAAGATTCGAAACTCTAGGTTTAGGTGAATTTGCAGGGGAATATAATACCTTCTATAATAATTATTGTTATTTAGAAGATGGTTTTGCTTCTAAACGAGTAGTAGAGAAAATATTCTTCGGAGAGGCACAGTAAAGATGAACTCAATGATTATGGTATTAAAAGAACAGGTAAACAGTCTATATTTAATTCAACGTTTATCTATTTATCAAGTAAAAAGTACAAATAATAATAATTATTTAGGACTTGTGTGGGAAGTTTTGAATCCTCTCATACAGATGAGTATTTATTGGTTTGTATTCGGCTTTGGGATTCGGGGTGGTCAAGGAGTAAATGGAGTATCATTTGTTTATTGGTTATCTGCAGGGCTTGTTGTATGGTTTTTTGTACAACCAGCAATGCTACAAGCATCTAAGTCTATTTATACAAGGTTAAATATGATTTCGAAGATGAGTTTTCCAATGAGTGTTATCCCAAGTTTTGTAATTATGTCTAATCTTTATCAGCATTTGATACTTATCGGTATTGTGACAATTTTATTTTTAGTAACGGGTCAAGGTATTTCTATTCATTATATTCAGCTTGTTTATTATATGTTTGCTACCCTTATGTTAATATTTTCACTCTCCTTAATTACGTCAACGTTAGCAACAATTGTGAGGGATGTTCAAATGATTGTTCAATCAATTATGCGAATGTTGCTATACTTAACGCCTATATTATGGACACCTGAAAAATTACCATCGTTTCTTCAAAAAATTATGCAGTTAAATCCATTTTGCTATATTGTTGATGGATATCGGGCTTCCTTACTAGGAACAGGTTGGTTTTATGAAGATCTAAATTATGCACTATGTTTTTGGGGTTTTGTTCTTGTTGTATTATTAATTGGTGCAACGCTACATGTGAAATTTAGAAAGCACTTTGCAGATTATCTATGATGAGGGTTGTAAAAAAATGAATGAATCAGTGAGGTTTCATAATGTAACAAAAAAATATAAAATGCATAGCAAAAACTCTGAGAAATTAAAGGATATTCTGTATCCTGGAGGATTTGGTGAAGACTTTTATGCATTAAGAAACTTAGAATTTGAGGCTCAACAAGGCGATGTTATTGGTATTGTTGGGGTAAATGGTTCTGGAAAATCTACAATGTCTAATTTGATTGCTGGAATTACACCGCCTACAACTGGAAGTATCGACATAAAAGGGAAAGTCGCACTTATTGCAATCGCAGCTGGTCTTAATAATCAATTGTCAGGTAGAGAAAACATTGAGCTTAAATGCTTAATGATGGGAATGAGTAAAGCACAAATTGAAAAGTTAACACCTGAAATTATTGATTTTGCTGATATAGGTAAGTTTATTGATATGCCAGTGAAAAAATATTCTAGCGGGATGAAATCGCGTTTAGGGTTTGCAATTTCAGTTAGTATTAATCCAGATGTACTCGTAATTGATGAAGCTTTATCAGTAGGTGATCAAACATTTGCTGATAAATGTTTAAACCGTATGAATGAATTTAAAGAACAAGGAAAAACAATATTTTTTGTTAGCCATTCTTTAGGACAAGTAAAAAAATTCTGTACAAAGGCTCTATGGCTTGAATACGGTGAAATTAGAGATTATGGTCCTATTGAGGAAGTAATGCCGAAGTATGAAAGTTTCTTAAAAGAATATAAGGCAATGAGTAAAGAAGAGCAGCAAAACTTCAAAAAAGAAGCAATGGAGAAACAGGAAGGAAAAGGGTTGGCAGAGGTAAATATTGCTTCAAAAGAGGTTCCAAAAGAAGCTTCCAATTATGCACCTAGATTAAGTGGAGCGCATGTTCACAGTAAGAATAATCGAATCAAACGTAAGTATATTGCTGGCTTAATTGGTGTATTACTAATTACAACTATAAGTGGATTGACGTATTGGCAAAGGGATAATATCTTTTCTCCTTTACAGGCTAAAGAACAAAAGAAAGAACAATCTAGACAAGCAAAAGTTGTTAAACAAGAGAAGAATCCATTAGCTGATTTAGATGTTCGGTATGTAAATTCTGCTAAAGCTCGTGTGAGAAGTGTGCCAGCGTTAGAGGGACAAGCGATTGCTACTATGGTATTTGGAACACCTTTTGTGGTAAAGGATCAGAAAAAAGATGAAAAATCTGGGGTCAATTGGTTGAAGGCTATTTATGATAATGGGGAAGAAGGATGGGTTAGTGAAGAGATAGTAAGCTCAATTCCATTTACTGATGCATTATCTTATGAGGATGTTGTAAATAAAATAAAAAAATTAGAAGGTACTTCTCAAAATCTGGAACAAGCCCTTACTTTTTTAGGTAAGCGTAAAGAGGATGTAACTAGTATAATAGGTATTCCTCAAAATGAAGAAAAAGTACCAGAAGGAGTACTAACAAAATATAAAGAAATTGATGTTTTATATAATAATCAATTGATTGTTAAACAGGTAAGTCTTAAGAACGTAAATATATTGAAGGCAACGTTGTTAGAACAATTGGGTGAAGCACAATTGAAAAACGAAGATAGTTCTTTATTAATTTATCGATCTGATAAGTTTGATTTTAAGTTTGCTTCTAATGGTTCAACAATTGAGCAAATATCCATCTTCGATATATTAAAATAAGGAAATATTGATATAATAAGTGTGTTTGTTAATTGTTCAATCAAGTAAATATAAAAAAATTATATATTACTAGGAGGAATACCATTGAAAAAAGTAAGAAAAGCTATTATTCCAGCAGCTGGATTAGGGACTCGCTTCCTACCAGCAACAAAAGCAATGCCAAAAGAAATGTTACCAATTGTTGATAAACCAACAATTCAATATATCGTGGAAGAGGCAATTGCGTCTGGAATTGAAGATATTATTATCGTAACAGGAAAAGGAAAACGTGCAATTGAAGATCATTTCGATCATTCCTTTGAATTAGAACAAAACTTACTATCAAAAGGAAAGTATGAAACTCTTGAAAAAGTACAAGAATCTTCAAAGATCAACATTCATTATATTCGTCAAAAAGAGCCTAAAGGTCTAGGACATGCTGTTTGGTGTGCTCGTAAATTTATTGGAAATGAGCCATTTGCGGTACTACTTGGTGATGATATTGTTCAAGCGGATACGCCATGCTTACGCCAATTAATGAATCAATATGAGAATACACAATCATCAGTAATTGGTGTTCAAACTGTTCCAGAGAATGAAACGCATCGCTATGGTATTATTGATCCGTTAGAGCAAAAGGATCGTAGTTATCAAGTGAGTAAATTTGTTGAAAAACCTGCTAAAGGAACAGCACCATCTAACTTAGCGATTATGGGACGTTACGTGTTAACGCCAGAAATCTTTATGTTCTTAGAAGATCAACAAACAGGGGCAGGCGGAGAAATTCAGTTAACAGATGCGATTCAGCGTTTAAATGAAATTCAACGTGTATTCGCATATGATTTCGAAGGAAAACGCTATGATGTCGGAGAAAAACTAGGATTTATTCAAACAACAATTGAAATGGCACTGCAACATGAAGAGTTAAAAAAAGAGCTATTAGATTATATGAAAAAGTTAGTGGAAAGCGAAATGGCTTGTAACTAAGCTTTAACGATACAAAAAAGAACGTAAGTCTATTTCATTAGAAATAAGTTTTTTGTAGATTTCAGTCAATATGTTGGGGAAAAGTTAAGGCTATGTTAGTTTTGGAATGGGACTTTCTAATGTTATTTCTCTTTCATTAATCGTCAAAAGAGGATAATATTGTTTCATTTATTTATAAATGGTTATCGGCTACTTATAGTATGCTACTATTTTGCTTCATTTTTTAATAAGAGGACCTCAACTCTATAATTCAACAATTGTTTTTAAACTCTTTTATAAGCGGTTGTTGGACATATAGATACCGTCACAAGAATTTAATTGGGTAATATGCATATGACTATACGATCTTTACTTCCTTGAAATAATTATTTATGAGATTATGTGTGAATTTATATGAAGATAATTGAATGGGATATTCTAGGTAGAGAGTGAATTGGACGTATAAATTTATATTGACGGGGGTATTATCAAGAACTAAAATGAATAATACATGAGTATATTATGATTAATGAAACGAAACGTTTGTTTTGTTAATCAAATCTATACTTGAAAAGTTCAATTTTCTTATCTTGCATTAAATTACATTGAATATATAAATATAAATATTAATTTAAATATATAAATATTAATTTAAATATACGTGTTAACGCTAGGATAAATATGTATAATTTTGATTGATTTCCCCTGACTATGAAAAGTAAATATACATAGGTATATAGTTAAAACCTTACAGAGTAAGGCTTTGTTTAAAAGACTGTGCAATGTTCTATGTGGAGGATACTAACACTAATTCCTTTATAGTGTTACATGAAATAGTGTAACACTATAAAGGAATTTTTGAGGATTTATTCATGCTTTAGGGTCAGTCATTGTAATAAAAATTAGGAGTGATTTTGTACATCTTTGAACAAGTGGAAATATGTATATTCGGATGGTGATTTGTAAATATATTCAGATGTAAATTAAATGATGTTGTGCAATATATATTTAACTTCATTTTTAATCAATTAAATAATAGTGGAGGGGAAGTATGGAGAAGGAAATAAATTTAAAAAGCTTGTTTAATATTATAAAAAGAAGATTTTGGATTATGGCAGTAATCACAATATTGGCCGGATTAGTTGGTGGGATATACAGTTTTTTTATGAAAACGCCTTTATATTCATCTTCCGCAAGGATCCTTATTCCGGCAAATCCTGAAGCAATGGGTACACTTAAAGTGATGATTAAAGAACCTGTTGTTTTAGAAAAAGTAGCGCAGCAACTAAATTTGAAAAAATCAGCAGGCGCATTAAGCGGACAGATAAGTGTTGGAAAGGTGGAAGAATCACAGATTGTCACTATAACAGCTATAGATACTAATCCAGTGCAGGCTGCCCAAATTGCTAATGTTACAGCAAATGTTTATAAAGAAGAAGCAAAATCTGTTATGAATTTCGGAAGTGTTCGTATTTTAACAGAAGCAAACGCACAAGGAAACCCTTCGCCAATAAACCTAAATCATGCAGGTACGATAGAGCTGGCCATGGCTGCCGCATTTATATTGAGTATAGGGATCGTTTTCTTATTGGATTCCCTTGATGAAACAATTAAATCGGAACGTGATATTGAAAAGTTACTACCGATCCCTGTTTTAGGAAGTGTTTCCCAAATGAAAAAAAATAATATAGTAGATAAAAACAGTAAGAAAGAAAGTGTAATGGTAGGAGGAAAAACATTTGATTCTTAATAAAAAACAAAGTCGTCCTCTTGATAATAGTAATTTAATTGCGCATACAGCTCCGAATTCGAAGGTTGCTGAGGAATATCGAACAATTCGTACTAATCTTCAGTTTGTATCTGAAGCAGATAAAAAAAGAACTATAATAATTACTTCTCCTGGATATGGGGAAGGGAAAACCATTACTGTGGCAAATTTGGCGGTTTCTATGGCTCAGCAGGATGAAAGGGTCTTAGTCATTGATGCGGATTTAAGAACTTCAGAACTACATAAAATTTTTGGAATAGAAAATAGATCGGGATTAACAAATATCCTAGAGGGAAAAGTAACGCTAGAGAAGGCGGTAATTCAGACGGAAATCAAAAATGTACATGTTTTAACAAGTGGTTCTGAAGTTAATAATCCGGCTGAGCTGCTTAGCTTACTATCCATGCAAGATTTAATTAACAAAGTAATAGAACAATATGACGTTATTTTATTTGACTCTTCACCTCTTTTGGAAGTAACAGACACGAGTATACTAGCTAGTCAGTGTGATGGCGTATTGTTGGTATTAAGTTGCAATCAAACTGCTAGTGAAGCGGTAGTTGAAGCAGAAAGAGTGTTAGGTTTAAGCAACAGTAGGTTTCTAGGGGCTATTTTGAATAAAAAGGTATAAGAGATTTATTCAAATCAGTTATGCGGGCGATGCTCATACAGTACTTTTTAGCTCATAGGGTAAGGAGGAAGGACATTCTTCGGTACAGAATGAAAGGTCACCTATAAAAAAAGTATATGGTACGGTGATGTCTCCTTACCGCTATCAATGGAGGCACTCGATTATGCTGTGGGTTAAAACACCTTAGACGTTAGTCGTCAAGAGCGTGATGTGAGGGAGGGTTAAATGCCCGTGTTTATTTGAAGTTTCTGTCTAGAAAGTCTTTTTGAAGGATCTTGTAGACAGGAACTTTATATTAGTTAGTCATTTATTTCCTTCCTTAAATCTTTAGTTAGATATATAGATAAAAATATTAGTTACAAAAAATTGAGAGAGGGGCCTATTATGACGTATCATCAAAGATTGTTTCTATTAATTTTAGTAGATTCCTTAATTGTATTAACCACGATTTTCTTTAGTCGCTTTTTAGTAAGTGCTGATTTCCACGTTATAACATTGCCTATTGTAGCAAGTGCGATGACCTTGCTTCTTAGCCATCATATTTTTTCTTTTATTTATAAGCTATATAAAAAAGCATGGGAGTATGCAAGTATAGGCGAACTACTCATTATTTTGAAAGCAGTTACACTTTCTATTATCACAACAGCAGTAGTACAAAAAATATTACTCCATGATATTTATTTCCGTCTACTTGTTGTTACTTGGATGATCCATGTTTTATTGATCGGAGGATCACGTTTTTTATGGCGAATGTTCCGAGATGCTTATATCCAAAAGGGTGACAATAAAAAACGAACGCTAATTATTGGTGCAGGTTCTGCAGGTACAATGGTTGTACGGCAGTTGTTGAATAATAATGAAACAGAATTACTACCAGTTGCTTTTATTGATGACAATATAAAGAAACACGGACTGGATATACTTGGGATACCAGTGGTCGGGGGAGTGAATCGCATTGAATCTACTGTTCAGAAATTAGGCATCGACAGTATCATAATAGCAATTCCTTCACTTAGTAAGAAAGAATTAAATATGATTTTCCAAGAGTGTTCTAAGACAAAAATGAAAACACAAATTCTTCCGATGTTAGAGGATTTAGTGACTGGAAAGGTTTCAGTAAATGAATTTCGTGATGTTCAGGTAGAAGATTTATTAGGGCGTGAGCCGGTTGAATTAGATATTGAAAGTATTTCAGATTTTATAACTAATAAAGTTATTTTAGTAACTGGTGCAGGTGGCTCAATTGGGTCTGAAATTTGTCGTCAAATCGCACATTTTAACCCAAAACAACTGATTTTATTAGGTCATGGTGAAAATAGTATCTATTCCATTGAAATGGAATTAAAAGAGCTATACAGTGACACCGATATTATCTTTACTACAGAAATTGCTGATGTACAGGATGATATGAAAATGATGTCAGTCATGAGTCAATATCATCCTCAAGTTGTTTATCATGCTGCTGCACATAAGCATGTACCCTTAATGGAACGTAATCCTGAAGAAGCGATAAAAAATAATTTGATCGGGACAACAAACGTAGCAACAGCAGCAAGTTGGCATGGAGTTGAGACGTTTGTAATGATTTCTACAGATAAAGCTGTGAATCCTACGAGTGTAATGGGAGCGACAAAAAGGCTTGCTGAAATGGTAATCCAAAACTTAGATAAAACAAGTAGTACGAAATTTGTGGCTGTACGATTTGGAAATGTATTAGGAAGCCGTGGTAGTGTTATACCACTGTTCAAAAAGCAAATTAAGCAAGGGGGACCAGTGACTGTCACTGATCCAAAAATGATTCGTTACTTTATGACAATTCCAGAAGCATCTAAACTTGTAATACAGGCTGGGGCATTAGCTAAAGGTGGGGAGATATTCATTTTGGATATGGGTGATCCTGTCAAAATAGTGGATCTTGCGAAAAACTTAATTACATTATCAGGACATTCATTAGATGAGATACAAATAAAGTTCACTGGAATGAGACCTGGAGAGAAGCTTTTTGAAGAATTGCTGAAAAAAGAAGAAGTGCATGAGCAACAAATCCATCCTAAAATTTACATAGGTAAAACATCAAATCTTTATATAAAAGAAATTGAAGAAATTATTCAAACATACCCTAATCTTGAGAAATTAGAATTGAGAGAACAGGTATTGGCATTGGCAAATAACCGTATAGCTTCGCAAAATATAGTGTGAATGTCGATTTGAATACGTGCGTTTAGATACGTATTTTACTATTTAGAAAAATGAAGTATGTACAGGTTACAGACTGGTTAGACAGATTATAACGAGTGTAGGGTGATATATGTGGGAAATAAAGTATTGTTCTGTGCAACAGTAGATATTCATTTTAAAGCATTTCACTTGCCATATATGAAATGGTTTAAAGAACAGGGATGGGAAGTTCATGTTGCTGCTGCCGGCAACATGGATCTTCCATACGTGGATAAGAAGTATGAACTTTCTATTCAAAGATCCCCTTTGCAGCCCAAGAACATTAAGGCTTATAAAGAGTTGAAAGCTATCATTGATAAAAATGGATATAAAATTATTCATTGCCATACACCAATGGGGGGAGCCCTTACACGTTTGGCAGCAAGAAATGCTAGAAAATATGGAACAAAGGTTTTATATACTGCTCACGGATTCCACTTTTGTAAAGGTGCCCCGCTAATAAATTGGTTATTATATTATCCTATTGAAAAAGTAATGGCAAATTACACAGACTGTCTGATCACAATAAATCAAGAGGATTATGATTTGGCTGTTCAGCGGCGTTTCAAAGCAGTTGAAATTGAACAAGTACACGGAGTGGGAGTAGACACAGAATACTTTAAACCAGCTGATGAGATTCAAAAGCTTTGTCTGAGGAGTGAGATGGGATATAAGCCCACTGATTTCTTGATGTTCTATGCGGCTGAGTTTAATAAAAATAAAAATCAACAATTTTTGATTCGATCATTGGCTTTAATAAAGGATAGTGTCCCAAACGCAAGGCTTCTATTGGCTGGAAACGGTCCCTCACTAGAGGATTGTAAAGATTTGGCTAAACAAATTGGCGTATTTGAAATGGTGGACTTCCTTGGTTATCGGAATGATATCTCGAAAATTTTATCCGCCTGCGATATTGCGGTTGCATCGAGTCTTCGTGAAGGTCTGCCGGTTAATATTATGGAGGCCATGGCTTGTGGGTTACCGATAATTGCAACTGAGAACAGAGGACATTTGGAACTTGTAGAAGATAAAGTAAATGGCTATATCATTTCCAATCAAGATGCTCAAATGTTTGGTTTAAGAGTACTAGAGATGAACAAATCAAAAGACTTACTTGTAAAAATGGGTATTGAAAGCAAAAAGAAAATGCATAAATATTCGATTATTCAAGTTGAATCTGAATTGAGTTCTATTTATGGGAAATACATTCTGGAGGAAACAGATGAAACCGAAAATCAGTATAATAGTTCCTGTCTATAATGTTGAAACTTTATTAGGAAGGTGTTTAAACAGCCTAACGTCACAAACACTTGAAGATATCGAAATCATTATGGTAAACGATGGCTCAACAGATAAGAGTGCAGGTATACTTAATGAGTACGCAAAGAAAGATAAAAGAATTATAGTGATTGAAAAAGAAAACGGTGGTGTTTCTTCAGCAAGAAATGCAGGTATTCAAACCGCGAGCGGAGAATATATTGGGTTTGTTGATCCGGATGATTGGATAGACATGGACATGTATGAAACCTTGTATCAGGAAGCAGTTCAAGGTAAGGCAGACGTTGTTATGTGTACATATACTCGTGAATTTGGAAGTCATTCAAAAGAGAAGAAATTTGATCTTCCTGAAACAGTTTGTTATGAAGGCGAAGAAATTAAAGCAAACGTAATGAGACGTTTAATCGGTCCTATAAATGAAGAAATAGGAAATCCAGAATTCTTAGATGCTTGGGGAACTGTTTGGTCAAAGCTTTATCGTTCTGAAGTTATTAAAGAAAACGCGATTCAGTTTGTGGATTTAAGTTTTATTGGTACAAATGAGGACTCATTATTTAATATACAGACATTTTATTATGTTGATAAATTTGTTTTTTTAAATAAGCCTTTTTATCATTACTGGAAGACAAATGCAGCTTCCGTCACGTCTAATTACAAACCGGAATTGATGAACCAATGGTTTAACCTTTATGACATAATCGAGCAATTTTTAGAAGATAAGCAGCTATCAGGAAATTTTCGATTAGCCTTAAATAATCGTATTTGTCTTAATACACTCGGACTTGGCTTAAATACAATGAGTAAAAGTAATCGCATATCTCCATTAACGAAATTTAACAGATTAAGTAAAATACTAAATGATAATCGGATAAGGCGTTCTTTTAAACAATTAGAGATGAATCACTTCCCTATTGTTTGGAAGGCGTTTTACTTTTGCGTAAAATATAGGTTTACCGCAGGGTATTATTTTATGTTAGTGGCAATAGATTCACTCAGAAAGATGATGAGATAGGAGTGGTACTCTTGAAACCTATTCGTATACTTCAAGTAGTTACCGTCATGAATCGCGGCGGGCTTGAAACTATGTTGATGAATTATTATCGAAGAATAGATCGTAGTAAGATTCAATTTGATTTTATGGTACATAGAACAGATAAGGGACATTATGATGATGAAATAATGAAGCTTGGCGGGAAGATTTATCGAATGCCACAGATACGACCTGGAAATTATCGCTGTTATTTTAAATTACTCAAAGAGTTCTTTGCTACTAATCCTGAATATAAAGTAGTACATTCCCATATCAATGAGAACAGTAGTTTTGTATTAAGAGCAGCGAAAAATGCAGGTGTTCCATGCCGTATTGCGCATAGTCATTTAAGTGATTTAGGTATTGATATAAAACTTCCTTTTCGACTATATGCAAGATTTATGATGAAAGACAATCCGACTGCATATTTTGCATGTTCGAAAAAAGCAGGAGAATGGTTGTTTGGAAAGAAACAGACAAATTCTAATGAAGTAACGGTTCTAAATAACGCAGTGAATGTTGAAGAATTTAAATATAATGAAAGTAAAAGAAATAAAGTAAGAGGAGAAATTGGGGCAAATGATAATACGTTAGTTATAGGGCATGTAGGAAGATTTAATAAGCAAAAGAATCATGAATTCTTAATAGATATTTTCCATGCTGTACATAAAAAGAACCCAGAATCTATACTGACTCTCATAGGAGAGGGTACCCTACGTGCAAGCATTGAAAAAAAAGTCGCTGACTTAGGGTTGTCTTCTAAAGTCAGATTTCTAGGAACTAGAACCGATATCCCGCAATTGATGCAAGGATTTGATATTTTTCTTTTTCCTTCGCTTTTTGAAGGCTTGCCAGTTGTACTAGTGGAAGCACAGGCTGCAGGTTTAAATTGTGTGGTGTCTGATGCAATTACTAGTGAATCTAACTTGACTGACCGAATGAAATTTATGAGCTTAAAGAGTTCAACGGAATTATGGGCAGATTATATTCTTTCCTCATCATTGGAGCATGAGGATACAACAAATGTAATGCAAAATAGTGGCTATGATACGGCTACTATGGCAAACTGGTTGACAGATTACTATTATGCACATGCCCATAAATAATAAAAATTTGATGCAGGAGGGTTTGCAATGACGCCACTCTTAACCGTTTTTACGCCTACATATAATCGTGCATATACCCTTCATTTATGTTATGAAAGTTTAAAGAGGCAAAAATGTAAAGATTTTATTTGGTTAATTATTGATGATGGCTCTAATGATAACACAAAGGAACTTATTGATACTTGGATTGTAGAAGATGTCGTTCCCATTCGTTATCATTACCAAGAAAATCAAGGTATGCATGGGGCACACAATACCGCTTATGAATTAATTGATACAGAATTAAATGTGTGTATAGACTCGGATGATTATATGGCTGAAGATGCTGTTGAAAAGATTGCTTCATTTTGGAAGGCACATGGAAGTAAGAAGTTTGCTGGAATAGTCGGGTTGGATGCGAAACAGAATGGAGAAATCATTGGAACTAAAATGCCATCTAATATTAAATCTTCCACACTGTCAGGTTTGTATGGTCTTCATGGGGTCAGAGGCGATAAGAAACTAGTTTATCGTTCGGAATTGACAAGAAATTCTTTGCCATATCCTATATTTTCAGGAGAAAAGTACTGTCCGCTCAGTTATAAGTATATTTTAATTGATCAACAATGTCCTTTACTTATTATGAATGAAGTCTTATGCCATGTGGAATATTTAGATGATGGTTCGAGTATGAACATGATTAAACAATATAAGAAAAATCCGCGTGGGTTTTTATTCTTCAGAAAGGTTGCTATGCAGTATGCTCCTTCTTTTAAGGAGAGATTTCGAGAATCCATACATTATGTATCTAGTAATCTGATGATTAGAAATTATGCTTTTCTTAAAGAATCACCATGTAAGGGTACTACTTTCCTGGCGATACCTTTCGGGATTCTTCTCTATCTTTATATACAGAATACAAGTAATAAAACCGTTTCGAAGCGCCATTAAGAAGCTGAAGGTATACCGGTAATTGTTGTGTAAGCTTGCAATAATTGGCTAATGAATCTGTTAATATATTTATGTGTAAATATATCTATTTTCTTCAGTGCTTTTGCATGTCTAAGTTACTTGCTTGTTTGCTGTGTGGAAGGAGTTATGGAATGACTATATTATGGATAAACCTTTTTGTAGTTTACATTTTATCTTTTTTTTCAAGATATTCTGCAAAGAGCATGAGCAATGGGATCGTTCCAGTTCAACCAAATAAAATGCTTAGTTTCTTGGCAATGGCATCGCTTGTTATTGTATCGGGACTTAGAAATAATATTGGTGATACTTATTTTTACATGTATTCCTATGCCCACAATGAATTCAGTTGGAGCAATATTGATTTCTCAGGGGATTTTGGGTTTGATCTTTTACAGATGTTTCTGCAACACTTCTCAAAAGATCCGCAGATAATGGTATTTTTTGTCGCCTTAGTGACAAATGTATTAATTGTAATAACTCTTTATAAATACTCCCGGATGCTTGAATTAGCCTTATTTGTATATATTACAGGTGGAATGTATTTAGTATCCATGAATGGAATCAGGCAGTTTTTAGCAGCATCTATTGTCTTTCTGGCCACAAAATATATTTTTAATGGAAATTGGAAAAAATATATTTTAATTGTACTTTTAGCAGCTATGATTCATAAGTCAGCGCTTGTTTTAATCCCAATTTATTTTTTGGTTAGGAGAAAGGCTTGGGCATGGGATACGTACGTATTGCTGTTCTTCTCGGTCATTATAGTAATTGGATTTAACCAATTCTCATCAGCTTTGTTCTCGGCATTAGAATCAACTCAGTATGGACACTACAAGGACTTTGCAGAGGGAGGAGCAAATGTATTACGTGTTGCAGTTAGTGCTGTGCCAATAGTTCTTGCATATCTTGGAAAAGAAAAATTAAGAGAAGTCTTTCCGAAAAGTGATTACATTGTAAACATGTCTTTAATTGGTTTAGTGTTCATGATTATTTCAACGCAAAATTGGATATTTGCAAGATTCACCATTTATTTCAGTTTATATCAATTAATTTTAATTTCATGGATTGTTGTATTATTTTCTAAAAAGGATAGGAATTTCGTATATTACGGACTTTTATTGTGTTATCTCATTTATTATTTTTACGAGAGTGTAATAAGTTTAGGTATCATTTATACAAGTAAATATCTATCTTTATAGATTTTTCAGTAACACTACTTCTAAGTATAAATTTAAGCATATCGGGGGGAGCGTGTATCAATTGGAGAACGTGAGGAAAATTCCATCAACCATACATTATTGTTGGTTTG
The DNA here is from genome assembly GCF_000374885.1 of Bacillus sp. 105MF. Lineage (NCBI taxonomy): Bacteria > Bacillati > Bacillota > Bacilli > Caryophanales > Bacillaceae > Bacillus > Bacillus sp. 105MF. The sequence goes on from NZ_KB895568.1 coordinate 239,488, forward strand.
GTGGTAGAGAGAAACCTGAGATTGTACAAAAATGCATAGATAGCTGGAAGAAGAACCTCCCAGAATATGAAATTATTGAGTGGAATGAAAATAATTTTGACATAGAATGTAACTTATATGTCAAAGAAGCCTATGATTCGAAAAAATTTGCATTTGTAAGTGATTATGTAAGGGTATATGTTCTTTATAAGTTTGGAGGTATTTATTTAGATACCGATGTAGAGGTATTCAAACCTTTTGATAATATGCTCCATCATGATTCATTTTGGGGATTTGAACAAGAAAATTACATAGCGACAAGTACTATAGGAGCAATGAAAGGAAATAAGCTGATCAAAATGTTTTTGGATTCATATGAAGGAAAAGGATTCATCAAAGAGGATGGAAAACATGATGATTTAACCAATGTGGCGGTTGTAACTAATATACTAAAAAATGCAGGATTGAAATTAAATGGAGAATATCAAGAAATAAGCGGTATGGGAGCTTTTTATCCACAAACTTATTTTTCCCCATATGATTATATCAATTGCAGAAAATTTATAACTGAAAATACATATGCAATGCATCATTTTTATAAAAGTTGGTTGCCTCCTAAAGTAAGAATCAAGAGTAATATAAAATTGATTTTAGCGAAAATCATAGGTGGAAATAACGTTGCTAGGCTAAGAAAATATGTGATGGGAAAAGAAGCTTTTAAGGAGAATACACATGATTAAGGTATTCAAGAAAATAGTTCAAACGATAGTTGCAGAAAGCCGTAATAGAGGACTGTACTTTACTATACTAATGAATATTTCGCATGTAATTGGTGCATTAAGAGGTGCCTTCTATAAGGTAATATATTTTCGTAATATAAAGTGTTCAATCTTTTTTCTTCAAGCAAATAGCAAGATTGAGATTTTCAATAAGCGTTCAAAAGTCAATATTGGAAAGTTTGTATTTGTAAGAAAGAATGCCAGCATTAGACTGGATTTTGACGGAGTATTAGATATAGAAGAAAAAGTATTTATTAATGATAACTGTAATATCAACTGTGTAAATAGAATATCGATTGGAAGAAGTACAAAAATAGGGCCAAATGTGAGTATTAATGACCACGATCATAATTATAAAAACCCTGCAGATAGCCATCTGGTAAAAGGTGAGGTAAAGATAGGGAAGAATGTTTGGATTGGTTCTAATGTAGTTATATTGAAGGATACTGTTATAGGTGATAATACCGTAATAGCCGCCGGAAGCGTTGTAAAAGGGCATATTCCTTCTAATACGTTATTTGTGAATAAAAGAGAGAATATGTGTATTGATCGCACTAGTTTAAGCAGCTAATAAAAAGTTTATTCCATATGAATTCATATACTGCGATTGCTTTCATTTACTTACATCAAAACAAAACATGAACGTGAGGAAGCGTATGAAAAAAAATGTTTTAATCTCTATCTATGATATGGAAATTGGTGGAGTAGAAAGAAGCTTAATTAATATGCTGGAAAGCTTCGACTATGATACATACAACATAGATTTATTGATATTTAATCATACTGGAGAGTTCTTAAATTTAGTACCTAATAAAGTTAACGTACTACCACAGATAGGTGGATATACCGTCTTTAGGAAGTCAATTGTGCAATGTATACGTGAAGGATATTTTGGGGCAGGAATCACAAGAATAATAAGTAAGTATATGGCAGGGAGAATATCGAAAAAAAGACAGTTAAAGGAAGGTTCGGGATATATTCAGATGCAGCTTGTGTCAAAGTATGCAGCATATTTTTTGCCTAAACAGAAAAAAAAGTATGACTTTGCGATTAGTTACGCATGGCCACATAATCCTTTAGCTGATACTGTAAGTGCTGATAAGAAGATAGCTTGGATTCACACAGATTATAGCACACTAGAAATTGATAATAAAATTGACTTTGCTATGTGGAATAAATTTGATTACATAGCATCTATATCAGATGAATGCACAAAAGCGTTTTTAACTGTATATCCATCGCTAAAAGATAAAATTTTACAAATAGAAAATATTACTTCACCCAAATTTATTGAGAAGATGGCTGAAGATACTGTAAGTTTTAATAAACAAAGTAACAGTGCTTTTAATATTTTATCGGTTGGAAGGTTGTCATATGCGAAAGGGTTTGATGTTGCTATAAAAGCCCTTAAAGCATTACATAATAAGGGGTTAAACAATATAAAATGGTATGTCATAGGATACGGATCGGATGAATCTAATCTTAAGGAATTGATAAAGGAACAACAGTTAGAAGACAGTTTTATACTATTAGGCAAACAAACTAACCCATATCCGTATATGAAGTTATGTGATTTATACGTTCAACCGTCCAGATATGAGGGAAAGGCAGTTACGGTTACGGAAGCTAAAATCCTTGAAAAGCCTATATTGATAACTAATTATCCTACTGCAGCCAGCCAATTGGATGATGGAATTGAGGGCATTATATGTGATTCAAGTGTAGAGGGGTTAGTCGAAGGTATCGAAAATTTATATAGAGATGATGAACTAAGGAAAACATTAATTAATAATTTGCGAGATAGAGATTACAGTAATAACGCTGAGTTGAATAAGCTATATAAAATTATCCCGCATTAACGGGTAGTAAGACCTCCACCTCAAAGTTCGGCGAAAACAAAGGAGTTAGGTGGGGGATCAACTGCTCGTAAAAGCCCGATTCGTTCAACTAATTAAAGTTTCACTTTATAGGCGCCTAAACAATCAATACATCAAGTATAGGAGACAACAATAAAGGTGTATTTATGATGATAGCGTAAGAGATTTCTCGTAAAGGTGTGATTTAGGCATGAGCCAAAAAGTAAGTGTAATAATACCAGTTTATAATGCAGGGAAATATATCACTCGGTGCATAGAGTCACTTTTAAATCAGACACTCCAAGAGTGTGAGTTTATATTTATTAATGATGGCTCGATAGATGATAGCAGAGAAATCATTGAGGGATATAAACAAGTAGATGACAGGATAATACTTATAAATCAAGTAAATCAAGGTGTAAGTATTGCAAGAAATAAGGGCTTACATTTAGCCGCTGGAGAATATGTGGGATTTGTTGATGCTGATGATTGTATAGAAAAGGATATGTATGAAACACTATATAACTCAGTAAAACAAAGTAATTGTGATGTAGTTATATCAAATTTTAAGGGCGAGACGGAAGAGCATAAGGTAATTACAACATATCCATTTCCTATAGATATTGTTCTTGAAAAAGATTATATAGAGCAAGAAGTATTACCTTATTTCCTTAAGGCAGATAATTTAAATACTGTTGTAAATAAGATCTATAGAAATAATTTAATTAAAGAAAATAACGTTAAATTCCCAAGCGGAATTGCATTGGGGGAAGATGGAATGTTTAACGTTGCATTCTTTAGTGGTGCAACTCGTATGAAATATGTAGATTATGTAGGTTACCATTACAAGGAGGTAGCTGGTAGTGCTACCAGAAACATATCCGAAAAAGATTATTTTCAGAGGGCTGTAGAAGTATATACTATGGAATTACCCCAAATATATACTGATAAAATTGATAGAGTAAGAATAAGTAAATTAAGGTCAATAAAGTTTATTAATAGTGTAATGTCCTATATACATGTTTATTTTACACCATCTAAAGATGTAAGTTTCAATAAGCGGTATAAATACGTAAAAAGTATGATACGAAATAAACATGTGAGAGAGGCACTACCTATATATTATAGTGAAATTTATAACAAGCTAGGAAGATATGAGCGGTTAATAATAAATTTAATAAAGAGACAATCAACTGTTGGGCTGTATTGCGTTACAGCTTACAGTAGATTCAGAAATAAATAATAGTGAGGGAGTTTAAGTATGAAAATTATGATGTTTGCCCATGGTGGAAGTCTTAATAGGGGATGTGAGGCTATTGTTCGTTCCTCTACTAATATCATAAAAGAAAAGGTAGATGAAACAAAGATATATTTGGTATCAAGTAAGCCTGAAACAGATAAGATTATAACAAAGTTAGATGGAATATATGATGGTTCTACTAAGAATATAGCGAAGTACTCATACGATTGGTGGATGGCTTTACTTAAAGTAAAATTGTTTAATGATGAATCTTATGCAATAGCTAAAATGGAAGATAATATAATTAAACATATAAAGAATATGGATGTATGTTTATCTATAGGTGGAGATAATTATTGTTACGGGGAACAGCCTGCATTGTATGAAATAAATAAAAAAGTAAAAGCAGCAGGAAAGAAGTTAGTGTTATGGGGATGTTCTATAGGTGAAGAGGATATGTCTGAGAGAAAGTTAGGAGACTTAAAACAGTTTGATTTAATATTAGCTCGTGAAACTCTTACCTATAATATGTTGAAAAACAAGGGACTTAATAACGTTAAATTGTGTGCAGATCCTGCATTTACCATGGAGAAAGAAGAGTTGGAATTACCTAAAGGATGGCAAGATGGCAATACAATAGGTCTTAATTTTAGTCCACTTGTATGGAATAGAAACAAGGATTCACAAGTTGCAGTAAGAGATTTAATTAACCATATACTAGATACTACAGATTCAACGATTGCTCTCACACCGCATGTTATGCAGGATGGGAATAACGATTATGAAGTTCTGTATACATATTATGAGGAATTTAAAAATACAGGTAGGGTAATTATATTACCAAACAATTTAAATGCAATACAATATAAAGGGTATATAGCTAGGATGCGATTCTTTATAGGAGCTAGAACACATGCCACGATAGCGGCTTACTCAAATTGTGTTCCAACTATGGTATTGGGATACAGTATAAAATCGAAGGGAATAGCTAAAGACTTATTTGGAGAAGAGAAATTAGTCTTAAATATAGAAGAAATATCTAATAGTAATAAATTAAAAGCTAAATTCGATGAGATGGTAAGAGAAGAAGATCAATTGAAGAGCAAACTAGAGCAAACTATGCCTAATATTAAAAAAATGTCATATAAAGCGGTAGAATACTTACAAGAATTAGCTAAGTAAATCGAGGTATATTATGAAAAAAAATTTATTATTTGTTATGCCTAGTCTATCTGCTGGTGGTGGAGAAAAGAGTCTAGTAAACTTATTATCTCAAATAGATTATCAGTTATATAATGTAGATTTATTTTTGTTTAACCATGAAGGTATATTTATGGAATTTGTACCAAAAGATGTACAAATTTTACCTATACCAGAAACATATAAGACGTTTACTTTACCTTTGTTTAAATCGGTCAAAACGTTTTTATTAAAAGGAGAAATATCGCTAGCCTATAATAGATGTATGTTCACCATAAAGAATAGAGCAGGAAAAAATACATCGATAAAGGAACAATACAGCTGGAAATATATCGCTAAGTCTTTAAATGAAATTGAGAAACAGTATGATGCTACTATAGGGTTTTTAGAAAAAACCGCTACATATTTTTGTGTAGATAAGGTGAAAGCACATAAGAAAATAGGATGGGTACATATTGACTATAATAAATTAGGGATGGATTCGAACTTTGATGCTTTGTACTTCAGAAAGCTAAACAATATAGTTACAGTATCGGAAGAGTGTGCCAATATTCTAAAAAACAGATTTCCTAATCAAAAAGATGAGATAAGCGTTATTTATAATATTGTATCACCGACAATGATACATAAAATGGCTAACCAGGAAAATAAGGATGTTTATACTAAGAAAGATAATGAAATTATTATACTTTCAGTAGGTAGGCTGCACTACCAAAAAGGCTTTGAAATGGCTATAGAATCCTGTAAGAAACTAATAGATAAAGGGTATAAAGTAAAATGGAATATTATAGGAGAGGGCGAGGAAAGAGAACAACTGACTAATTTGATAAAAGCAAATAAATTAGAAAACAATTTCAAATTGTTAGGATTAAAATCTAATCCTTATCCGTATATAAAACAAGCAGATATTTATGCACAGACATCTAAATTTGAAGGGAAATCTATAGCAATTGATGAGGCGAAAATATTGAATAAGCCTATACTTGTTACTGATTTTAGTACCGCGAAAGATCAAATTGACAATGAAATAAATGGATTAATTGTAGATATGAAGCCGGAGGCTATTGCAAAAGGAATTGAGAGGCTTATAAAAGATACAGAATTAAGAAAAAAATTAGTAAATAATCTTTCGAAAGAGAAATTAGGAACGGAAGAAGAAATATATAAGTTATATGAAATTCTATAATGGGTGAGGTTCATGAAAAAAAAAATATTATTTATAATGAATAATTTAAATTGTGGTGGGGCTGAAAAAGCCCTAATTTGTTTATTGGGCGTTATAGATTATTCTAAATACAAAGTGGATTTATTTTTATTTAAGCATGAAGGAATATTTATAAATAAGTTACCAAAAGAAGTCACTCTATTACCTGAACCAATAAAGTATAAATATTTTGATATGCCTATAAAAAGGTCTTTGACAGAATTAATGAAAATAGGAGATTTTAAAACGACATTTTCTAGAGGAGTATTAGGGTATCTGGCTAAGACAGAAACGAATGGAGCTATAATCGAACAAAAAATATGGAAATACATGTCGAAATCAATAGATGAAATCAATAAGGAATATGATGTAGCGATAGGATTTCAAGAAAAAAACCCTATATATTTCTGTGTAGACAAGGTAAAAGCGAAAAAAAAGATTGGATGGATACACACGGATTATAATAAATTAGGGATTGATTATAGTAAAGAAAAATTTTATTTTGGTAAACTAGATCATATAGTGACTGTATCAGAAGAGTTAGTTAATATTTTAAGGGATAATTTCCCTGAACATAGAAAGAAAATTGGATGTATACACAATATAGTTTCTTCAAGAATGATAAGGAAAATGTCATTAGAGAAAGTTGATTTTAAAGAAGAGAACGATAGAAGTATATCATTAATTTCGGTAGGAAGATTGGCTAAAGAAAAGGGATTAGATATCTCTTTAGAAGCATTTAATATACTCGTAAAAAAAGGGTACGATCTTAAATGGTATTTGATTGGAGAAGGCAACGTAAGAGAAGAACTTGAAAGACGTATAAGGGAAGAAAAACTAGAAAAAAGAGTAATTTTATTAGGTATAAAAGAAAATCCATATCCATACATAAAGCAAGCAGATATATATATACAGACATCCAGATATGAAGGTAAATCTATTTCTATAGATGAGGCAAAAATACTGGCAAAACCAATATTAATTACTAATTTTGAGACAGCTAATAATCATATAAGAAATAATATCAATGGAGTAATTGCAGAGATGAACCCTATGTCAGTGGCAAATCATCTTGAGTTATTAATAAAAGAAGAAAAATTAAGAAGTAAGTTTATCGATAATCTCAAGAAAGAAGAATTAGGGACAGAGGATGAAGTGAATCATTTGTATAATTTAATAAACAGTTAAGTGTAGCGTTTAAAAATAAGTTAAATAATGAAATACATTCACTGGAGGCAATTATGTTTAATCGGATAAAAAAATCTTTAATGGTAAGATTAGGAATGGTATCTCTTGAGGATTTAACGGTAGAAGCGTGTTTGCAAAGAGGTATGAAGGTAGGGAAAAATTGTAGTGGATTAGCTGGAAGTACAATTGACTATGCTCATTGTTGGCTAATAGAAATAGGTGATAATGTTACATTTGCACCTCAAGTCTATCTCCTTGCACATGACGCCAGTACGAAACGGTATTTAGATTATACAAAAATAGCAAAAGTAAAAATAGAAGACCATGCATTTATAGGGGCAAGGGCTTTAATTATGCCGGGGATTACAATAGGGAAAAATGCTATTGTGGCCGCGGGGAGTGTAGTAACAAAATCGGTTCCTGAAGGGTGCATAGTTGGAGGAAATCCCGCGAAAATTATAGGGAAAACAAAGGATTATATCAATAAGCACAAATTAAATCTAAAGACAGCAAATCGTTATGATAAAAACTGGACGATAGGTGAGAATATCACACCAGACATGTGTACTAAAATGTCAGAAGAATTAGGTAGTACTGTTGGATATGTTAAATGAGTATTTAAATTATTTTCACGTTGAAAGGGCAATATAAAGATGATATTTCAAATTTTGAGCTATATTGTAATTTTTATTATTTTAATGGTTATTACCATAGACTTAGTACCTGTAATAAAAGATTGGGTACTGAGAATTCATATGGGGAGATATGAAGATAAATCCATATGGAATGAGACTATAACTAAAAAAGGGTCTAAGTGGTTACTAAACACACCAAAAATAAAAGTAACAGACAATACAAGATTAGTTGTAATAGATATGTTGAAAGGGAATTATACGAAAAGCACGATACAACATTGGCAAGAAGCATCATTAGTATTAGGCTTATCTGAGTATTTAAAACATAATGATGATAAGGAAATGAAATCTGAGATTGAAAAATTTTTGAATTCGAAATTTGATAGTAATGGTCAATGGTTAGAAAAACCTAAGCATATAGACGGAGCTATACTTGCTTACGCTATTATGAAGTTGGAATATATTGATATAAACAAATACAAAAAAGCATTAGATTATACATGGGAAATGATTAAGGATCATATAGGTGAGGACGGCACAGTAGAATATAGGAAGTTTATGAAAAGCTACAGATATGTAGATACTATAGGGTTTATATGCCCCTTTTTAGTTTGTTACGGTACTAAATTTAACAAAGATGATTGTATAGATTTAGCAGTGAAACAAATTAAAGAGTATGAGCAATATGGAATGTTAGACAAACATTCACTACCATGTCATGTTTACAAGATTGAGAATAAAGTTCCTCTTGGATTATACGGATGGGGAAGAGGACTTGGTTGGTTTGCTATAGGTCTTATAGATGCGTGGAATGAATTGCCACAAGATAGTAAATATAAATTTGCTTTCGAAGAAAGTGTTAAAAGATTCGCGGAAGCTGCAATGAGCTTTCAACAAGATAATGGTAGTTGGAATTGGACTGTAACTAGAAATGAGAGTAGGTCCGACTCTTCCGCTACAGCTACGCTAGGCTGGTTTATGTTAAATGCCTCAAAGATAGAGAAGGTATCAAAAGAATGCCTAGATAGCACAGAAAAGGCTATGAGTTATTTAATGAAAGTTACGAGGAAAGATGGGGCAGTTGACTTTTCTCAAGGCGATACAAAAGACATAGGGGTGTATTCCACACTGTTCAATATATTGCCGTTTACTCAAGGGTTCTGCATTAGGTTAATCAATTCATATTTAAGTAGGAACTAAACCTTCATCCCCTTTACTCATATTTGTATGAGGCAACTTTATTGATAAAGAAAATAAATGATTTGAAAATTCGAACCGTTTATTTTTTGGGAAAATGAGAAAGGTGGGAATCATATGTTAAACTCTTTAACGTCATTTAGGTTTATTGCTGCGCTAATGGTTTTCTTATTTCATATGGGTGTGTTTAGCCAATATCAATTAGGTTCAGCGGGCGTTCAATTCTTTTTTGTTTTATCTGGCTTTATTTTAGCTTATAACTATCATTCTAAATTTACAGAGCTAAATAAACACAGTATCAAAAAATTCTATAAAGCAAGATTTTCTAAAGTATATCCAGTTCATGTATTAACCTTTCTTCTTTCTGCACCATTAGTTATTTTATACTTTCACCCTAATAGTTTATATTTTATAAAACTTGCTTTTATGTCAATCATTAATTTGCTATTGATACAAAGCTTCGTACCTAGTCAGGGTACTTATTTCAATTTTAACGGCGTTTCGTGGACATTATCGGTTGAAGCTTTCTTTTATGTTATGTTTCCTTTTCTGCTATGGGTATTTATGAAACTTAAAGTTAAAAAGAACATCATTACATCCATATTGGTATTCTTGGTAGTATGGATAATTTTATTTCTATTGAATAAAAACTTGGATGAAGATAATCCATTTTTTATTTGGATATTACATATTTTTCCGGTTACTAGATTGTTCGAATTTTCAACGGGTATACTTTTGGGATTGATTTATATTGAAAAATCCGATAAAGCAAACTTTAACAAAAACATATTTACTGTTTTAGAACTACTATGTTTACTTTTATCCATTGCTTTATTATCGTATTCGATAAAATTAGATGTAGGAATTGTTCGTGGTGTTTATTTTGTTCCACTATGGTGCTTGTTAATTTTTACCTTTTCATTTCAATGCGGTATATTTTCAAAATTATTATCACAAAGGCTATTTGTTTACTTAGGTGAAATTAGTTTCTCATTTTATATGATTCACCAAATAGTGATACGATACTTGGATTTCTTGAAGTTAGAAAATACATATAGTTTTGTGGTTTGTTTAATAGTTTCTTTATTGTTAAGTGCAGTAATTTATCAATTTTATGAAGAGCCGCTACGTAAGAAAATTCGTTTTGGTTTTCAAAAAAAACATCAAAAGATACAAGTGTCTTTACCAAAAGAATTCCTTAAATAAGAGATTTTTATAAAAGATTATTGTTAAATGTAGTCCCAGAAAACAAACATTTTCTTCTTCATAGCTCGAAAAAATTAATATCTAAAGATAACAAGTAGAATAAAGTGTAATAGATTTAGTACGTAAACGAGAGGGAGTATAAATGGATTTTCTTTTTGTAATATTAAAAGATATATTTTCATTTGTAGAAGTTAAGTCTTGAAATAGGCAAATAATTAACTGAAATGATTACTGTGAATAGATGGAAAGAAAAAGTTAGGATAAAAATGAGGGGATTAAATGAGAATAACAGTATTCACTCCAACATACAACAGGAGTTATATCATAGAGAAATTATATAGATCGTTACAAGAACAAACATATACGGATTTTGAATGGCTAGTTATTGATGATGGGTCAAGTGATAATACAGAGGAATTATTCAAGATGTGGAAACTAGAAAAAAACCCATTTCCCATACGGTATTATAAAGTCAAAAACGGAGGGAAACATAGAGCGATTAACAGGGCTGTCGATTTGGCTGAAGGTGAAATGTTCTTTATAGTAGATTCTGATGATAATCTTACAGAAGATGCTTTAGAAAGTATAGTAAGTTGGGAAAATAGCCTAGAAGATAAAAAGCTATTTTGTGGTGTTTCGGGTAATAAAGGGGGGAGTATTGAGGACCTCGTAGGGACAACATTTGAAGGTAAATATATTGATGCAACTTCACTTGAACGGAATACATATAATATAACGGGAGATAAGGCTGAGGTTTTTTATACCGATATATTAAGGAAATACAAGTTTCGTGAGTTTGAAGGGGAAAAATTTATGACAGAGGCTACAGTATGGAATAAAATGGCTTATGAAGGTTATAAAATAAGATGGTTTAATAAAACAATATATATATGTAATTATCTAGAGGATGGTTTAACTCAAAATATGAAGGAGATATTCGCCGGAAGTCCTAAAGGTACAGCATATTATATGAAGCAGCAAATTGAATTTTATAAGTGTGGTCCAAAGGGTAGATTATCCTATTATAATTTATATTACGATTTTGTTAAGTCTAATTTAAATGTAAAGAAGGCTGCAGAATACTTAGGTATTCAACCGGTTACTTTAATGGCGGCTATCTTTTTAGCTAAATGTAAAAAAATTATATCAAGAAGGTCTTAAAATGAGGATAAAAAACTCCATAATTAATATATCTGCTGGGATCGGAAACCAAATCATTGTTACATCTTTAAGCTTCATTTCACGAACTGTATTTATCAATAGTCTAGGTATTGAATATCTAGGTATAAATGGATTCCTTACTAATATATTATCCATGCTTTCTTTAGCTGAGGCAGGGATAGGTGCTAGTATAATGTATAGTCTTTATAAGCCGGTTGCAGAGAACGATCAAGAAAAGATTAACGTACTTATGAGATTGTATCGGAAAGCATATATGGTAATCGCCTTAATTGTCTTGTTACTTGGATTGTCCTTGATGCCATTTCTTGGTTATTTCATTAAAGATTCGAATGTCGAAAATATCCATTGGATTTATCTTATTTTTCTATTCAATACAGTTGTACCTTATTTGTACATGCATAAGAATTCATTCTTAAGTGTTTCGCAAAAGGGTTATATTGTAACAGGAATATATTCTATATCTTCAATTGCATCTGCTTGTCTCAAGATTGGAATACTTCATTTTACAAAAAATTATATTCTATACTTAGTTATTGATAGTGTGATAACAGTCGCTACTAGCATTGTTTTGGCAATTATAGTCAACCGGATGTATCCATTTTTAAAAGAGAAAGTTTCGGGTGTATTAGATGCTGAAACTAAAGAGAAAATTGTTAAGAATGTGAAAGCAATTGTACTACAAAACATAGGGAATTATTTAGTATTGGGTACTGATAACATTATTATATCTTCATTTATCAGTGTGGCGGCAGTCGGATTATATTCTAATTATAATATGTTAATAGATATTTGTAGAAACTTTACTTATCAAATCTTTAATAATACATATCATAGTGTAGGAAATTTAGTAGCAGAGGAAAGTGTAGAGAAGGTTTATAGTGTGTATAAAGTCTATATGCTTTTAAATTTTTGGTTATACTCATTCTTCTCTATACTTTTATGCATTACAATAGAACCTTTTATCACTTTATGGATTGGAACTGAGTATCTTATGAGCAAAAGTGTGTTGCTTGTATTAATAATTATTTTTTATGAAAGGGGCATGAGGAATTCCATAACGACTGTAAAAACTACAGCGGGTGTTTTTCATGAGGATAGATATGCGCCTTTGGTTCAAGCTGCTGTTAATTTAGTAATTTCTATTGTATTAGTTAAGTATATGGGAATAATAGGTGTCTTTATTGGTACACTTGTAAGTGTGCTTGTTGTTCCTTTCTGGATTACTCCTTATTTAGTATACAAAAATGTATTTAATAGGTCTGTAATGGATTATTTCTTGAAATACTCCTACTACGCAGCGATAGGTATAGGAACGTATTTTATTACAAGTTTTTTGAGCAATTTCACATTATCAAACCATTTCTTGGAGTTATTGTTAAAGGGAATGATTTGTATCATAGTTCCTAATGTGATTTATATATTGATTTTTCATAAAACAACAGAGTTTAAATATTTATTTGGGATTATTAGAGGGATTTCACAAAAGTTATTAAAAAAATTCAATTTAAACAAGAAAATTTCTTATTAATTTTGACTAAGATATTGTTAAATTCTATTACCATACGTTTTAGGGAAAGCCCTGTGAACTATAGACTATGGAATGAAGCCCTTCTTAGTTCATACTGATTGATTAGGGAGAAGATGATGACTAAGGTCAAATATGTATTCAATGATGTATCTATTGATGCAAGTACAAATGCTAGATTAATAGATGATACTATCATTAACTGAATGTAGAAATAATAAACCGCTATCTTTGTATAAAAATATAGCGGTTTTATTATGGGCTTAGGCGTCCGGTACTTTAGGAAACGAAGGATTGTATCTATAGCATACTGAGTGAAGAAATTTATAGAAGAATATACACTGCAAATGACTTTCATGTTATGTATATGAAACTGAGGGTAGGATTAAATTGGAGAGAATTACTAAAAAGTAATTAGAAGATTGGAATCCTGTTCTGTGGGGAACTCTCCAAAAAATTTTCGATTGGAGTATAATTATTTATGAAAAGATTTTTTGATTTATTCGTTTCTTTATCATTATTGGTGTTACTGTTAGTTCCTATTAGTATAGTAGCCGTATTAGTTAGATGTAAGTTAGGTTCCCCCATCATATTTAAGCAGCAACGCCCGGGATTACATGGTGCGTCTTTTTCTCTTTATAAGTTTAGATCTATGACTGATGAGAAAGATAGCAACGGCAATCTGTTGCCTGATGATGTAAGGTTTACTAAGTTTGGGGGATTTCTTAGAAAGTGTAGTTTGGATGAGTTGCCACAGTTATTCAATGTTATAAAAGGCGATTTAAGTTTAGTAGGTCCCAGACCACTATTAATGGAATATTTGGAGTTATATACAGAAGAACAATCTAGGCGGCATATGGTAAGACCAGGAATTACAGGGTGGGCTCAAGTGAATGGAAGAAATGCAATTTCATGGGAAGAGAAATTTGATTTTGATGTGTGGTATGTCGATAATAGGACTTTTTGGCTTGATATGAAAATTTTGTTGTTAACGGCAAAGAAAGTATTTAAGTCAGAAGGAATCAATCAGGTTGGGCATGTAACTGTGGAAAAATTTAATGGTACAAAGAATTCTTGAGGAGGTGAGATGGATGCGAATAATTATGATTGGGGCAGGTGGTCATAGTAAAGTAATCCGAGATATTATCCTATCGTATGGAAATTATGAAATCATTGCGCAATTAGATGATGTGTATAAAGAGTTAAAAGTTGAGGATGGCGTTTATTTTGGCCCTATTTCTGCAGCTGTAAAGTTAATGGATGAGCATGTAGATACAAAGTTCGTGATAGCTATAGGAAATAACAGAACAAGAAAGATAATTATGGAGCAGTTAGAGATTCCCAGTCATCGCTATGCGACACTTATACATAAACAATCTACTGTTAGTTTAAGTGCAAAGATTGGAGCTGGTACGGTTGTGATGCCTGGTGCAATTATTAATGCAGATGTTGAAATTGGGAATCACGTTATTGTCAATTCAGGCGCTATTATTGAACATGATAATAAGGTAAAAGATTTTGCACATATTTCCCCAAATGCAGTGCTTACAGGATCCGTTACTGTAGGAACAGGAGTACATATAGGAGCAGGAGTTAATGTAATTCCAAATATTACAATTGGCGATTGGTCCGTTATCGGTGCCGGAGCAACAGTGATCTGTGACATTGTAGCGAATTGTAAAGCAGTTGGCATTCCAGCTAGAGTAATAAAAAAAGAATTATAGGAGAGTGTTTAAAGTGGTATATTCACAGGAAAAAACAAGAATCTATCTCTCCGCTCCACATATGAGCGGTAATGAACAAAAATATATAGGGGAAGCATTTGATATGAATTGGATTGCTCCACTTGGTCCAAATGTAGATGCGTTTGAAAGTGAACTTTCATCCCATGTTGGAGTTCTTGATGCGGCTGCAGTTAGTTCAGGAACCTCTGCTATCCATTTGGCACTTCGCTTACTGGATGTAAGAGATGGAGATACGGTATTTTGTTCGAGTCTTACTTTTATAGCGAGCGCAAATCCAATTCTATATTTAGGGGCTAAACCAGTATTTATTGATTCTGAGCTTGAAACATGGAATATGTCGCCACAAGCTTTAGAACGTGCATTACGTGATGCAAATGAGAAAGGAATACTTCCGAAAGCAGTCATTGTTGTAAATTTATATGGACAAAGCGCTAAAATGGATGAAATTCTTTCGTTATGTGATACATATAATGTTCCAGTAGTAGAGGATGCAGCGGAATCACTTGGTTCTTCCTACAAAGGTAAAGCGAGTGGGACATTCGGAAAATTCGGTGTTTATTCGTTCAACGGCAATAAAATCATTACAACTTCAGGTGGAGGTATGCTTGTTTCGAATGATGTCGAAGCATTGAGAAAAGCAAGATTTTTAGCTACTCAAGCAAGAGATCCGGCTCCACACTACCAACATAGTGAGGTTGGATATAATTATCGTATGAGTAATATTTTAGCGGGTGTAGGTAGAGCGCAGCTGCAAGTCTTACGGGATAGAGTACAGGCAAGGAGAAAAATATTTGATAGATACTATCAAGAATTATCTCATATTCCAGGGGTACAGTTTATGCCTGAGTTAGAGGATACTTATTCAAACCGATGGCTTACAGTTCTTACTGTAGATGAAGAAAAAATAGGAGTATCGATTCAGACATTACTGAAACAACTGGAAAATGAAAACATTGAGGCGCGTCCTGTTTGGAAACCTCTTCATATGCAACCGCTATTTGAGGGAATAACTTATTATTCTCATAGTGAACGTGAAGATATTGCTAGAAAACTATTTGAAACCGGTCTATGTCTTCCATCTGGATCAGGTATGACAGAACAAGATCAGACAAGAGTTATTACATGTATTAAGAATATATTGACGGTAAGTGCTGGCATGTAAAGATAAAAAATAGAAAGAGCTTCAATTAAGAAATGCGTTAATGAACTAGGAGGATTTAATATCTTATTCAGTGCCGTTTTTGTGAAATTTCATTTTACGGAAAAAAATTTTTTTTGAATGAAAGTCACGGCAATCCCTATAAAGAGTGAAATAGTAAGCGTACATAATCTTGTGGTAAATGCGAATTATATTCTTTGCTAGCATTATTAGTGGTGAACGCATATTATATCATCCCCTTTGTGAAAATGGTATAAATATAAAAAGGTTATTCTCCTGTTTCGATTAAAGAAGCAGAAGAATAAAGTAATAGAGAACATAAAATATAAAAATCAACTTTAATTAATAGGTTAATAATAAATTATATAAAATATCATAGCACAGAAATTTTTAAAATATAAAAAGATGAAAATTTTGCTGTGTATTTGTAAGATATAACGTTTATCCTGCTATTTGTGAACATTAAGAGCACTACCTTAAGATTTTAGGGGAACTAAGAAGATAGATGGAATGTTCGTAAAAGCTCGATTGGTGAGGTTAATAGTCGGTAGGGATGTAGAGTCTCCTACCGATTAAAGTTTTACTGTATTATTTGTTCTGACAGTTACTAAAAAAGATACATAAATATTCATTTTTTTGAGTATATAGATGCTTGACAATACAATAGTGAAATGGTAATCTGATTTTATATTCTTTATAAAGAATATAAACGTTTTATTGATATATTAAATTCAAGAATTTTTATTCATATAAAATTCAGATGGTAATATTTTGATTCGGATTAAGAAGATCACACCTTTGTTCTTTTTTTGAGAAAATTAAAATGCAAGGGTTTACATTAGGATAGGTAGCCTGAAAGCTTGAATACTTCAACTGAAAAAAGATTTAAGGCTATAAAATTGGGTTTTAAAATCTGTTATGCGTAAACGAGGTAGTTTGAGGAAAGGGTTTTCTGGTATATTAATAACATTTTTTTGATATATCTGGTAATTTGCTTATCCATCGGGTTTTCCCTTAATTGTCTCGTAGTGGGAGGAAAAAAATGAGTGCAATAACCGGAATTTATCATTTAAATGGAGAACCGATACCGCCTGAACATAGGATTGGAATCATGAAGGATTTATCTCGTTATCCAGGTGACAATACCGATATATGGCACAAGGAAAATATTTTTTTGGGCTCCCATGCAAAATGGATAACATCTGAATCTATTAATGAACAATTACCTTACTATGATTATGAAACACAGTTGGTTATAACTGCTGATGCTATTATTGATAATCGCAATGAATTATTCGATAGATTGCAAGTAGAAAAGGTACATAGAAGAGAGATGCCTGATAGTAAGTTGATTTTACTCGCTTATCAAAAGTGGGGAGAGCATGTACCAAAGTATCTAATTGGTGATTTTGCTTTTATGATTTGGGATGAGAGAAAGCAATTACTTTTTGGTGCACGTGATTTTTCAGGAAGTCGCACTTTTTACTTTTACCGCAATCAAAATCAATTTGCTTTTTGTACTAGCATACAACCGCTGTTTTCTTTACCGTACGTCGGGAAGGAATTGAATGAGCAATGGTTAGCTGAATATTTAGCAATACCTAATATGCTTGATACAATAGATGCATTTTCAACAGTGCATAAAAATATAGAGCAAGTCCCCCCTTCTCATACTATCTCCGTAGTTAAGGGAAGAGTTAGTATTGCGAAATACGACACGTTATTTGTAGAGGAGCAGTTGCAACTCAAATCAAATGAAGATTATGAAGAGGCGTTCAGGGACGTATTTGAAAGCGCAGTAACATCAAGGTTACGTACTCATCGTAATGTTGGTTCTCATTTAAGTGGGGGATTAGATTCAGGAGCTGTTGCTAGCTTTGCTGCGAGAGCTCTGCAAAAAGAGAACAAAAAATTATATACATTCAGCTCAGTACCTGCAGAAGGATTTACTGATTGGACTCGTGGCCATACGATTGCTGATGAAAAGCCATTTATCCAAACTACAGTACAACATGTAGGAAATATTAAAGGGAATTATTTGAATTTCCCGGGAGAAAATTCTTTCTCAGAAATTGATGATTGGCTTGAGATTATGGAGATGCCATATAAATTTTTCGAAAATTCCGTCTGGGTGAAAGGAATTTATGAAAAAGCCCAACAACAAGGGATTGGGGTGCTCTTAAATGGAGCGAGAGGAAATTTCACAATCTCTTGGGGGCCAGCTTTAGATTATTATGCGACTTTACTTAAAAAATTCAGCTGGTTGCAGCTTTATCGTGAAATTGATTTGTATGGTAAGAACGTTGGGGTCAAAAAATCGAGAATACTGAAAGTTGTAGGGGAGAAAGCATTTCCATCGATAAAAAACATGTTTTCCTCGGAACAGCAATACGAACTGCCAACGTTAGTTAGTCCAGAACTCGCAAAACGTACTGATGTATTCAGAAAGCTTGAAGAACATGGTGTGAAAGTAACAGGGGCTTCTATCCCAAATATATATGAAATAAGGCAGAAACATTTTGAACAGCTAAACTTGTGGAATACAACGGGTACAAGTGGAACAAAGCTCTCCTTGCGCTATGGTTTACAAGGGCATGATCCAACGAATGACTTACGGGTAATTCGATTCTGTTTATCGTTACCACTCGAACAATTTGTTCAAAATGGCTTAAATCGTGCACTTGTCCGGAGGTCCACAAAAGGATTTCTTCCTGACAAAGTAAGATTAAATCAACGTGTGCGGGGAATACAGGCAGCTGATGTGGTTCATCGCATGATTCCTTCATGGAAAATGTTTATCGAGGAACTTCAGCAGCTTAGTAAAGACCCAGTGGCCTCTAACTTTTTTAATATAGAGATTATTAAGAGTGCGATTTTGAAAATTCAAGGAGAACCACGAGTAGAATACGTGTTTGATCCGGATTTTAGAATTTTAATGCGTAGTCTTATTGTCTATCGATTTATCAAAAAATATATTTGAAAGGGGGTGAAATTATGAAACAAGAATGGCAATCACCAGTATTAGAAGTGCTTGATATCAACATGACAATGGCTGGACCTGGAAAGAGACTTGTTGACCAAGTTTTTGAAGATGAGGATGAGCAAGGCGCACTTCACCACAGCTAATGCACTAATATTTAAATGAGATTTATATGCTTTACAGCCCTTATATAGTTTAATTACGGTATAAGGGTTTTTTTTAATCAATTTTTCAACTATTTGGAGTGAGAAAGATGATACATACTGTAAAGAAAGAGATTTACAAAGCCTTCGGATTAGCCCTATTAAGTGAGATTCCCCTGCCGGAATTACCTCAAGTAAGTAATTACGAAAATGAAGTAGACGTAAAAATAGAAACTGCAGATTTGTCCCAATTATGGGGAGAGTTATCTTCTCCGAAGTCAGTATTTGTAGTTGAAGAAGAATTAATTATGTTTCAAATCCCCGAAACTGCTACGTTTTGTATTCAAAATGGAGAAAAAATTATTGTTTCACCTATGAAAGGGTCTGATCAAGATAAGATTCGGCTTTATATTCTTGGGACTTGTATGGGGGCATTGTTGATGCAGAGAAAAATACTCCCTCTGCATGGAAGTGCAATAGCCATCAATGGAAAGGCGTATGCTTTTGTAGGAAGATCGGGAGCTGGAAAATCAACTCTTGCATCAGCCCTTTTAAGCAAAGGCTATCAGCTTTTAAGCGATGATGTAATTGCTGTGTCTCTTTCTGAGGATAATACTCCTTTTGTTACACCATCTTACCCGCAACAAAAGTTATGGAAAGAGAGTCTTGATCAGTTTGGAATGGAGACAGCGCATTATCAGCCATTATTTGAAAGGGAAACTAAATATGCTGTCCCCGTTACAGCTAACTTTTTCGAGGAGCCATTGCCATTGGCAGGTGTATTCGAATTAGTGAAAGTAGAAAATGGGGATGTTGAACTTCAGCAGATTGAAGGACTGGAGAGGCTACGCACATTGCTGCGTCATACATATAGGAATTCATTAATCCCACGATTGGGGATGATGGAATGGCATTTTATGCATTCTACAAATATCGTAAACAAAATAGATATGTTTCAATTGAGACGTCCTATTTCAAAGTTTACGGCACATGATTTAGTATCCAAAATTCTAGAGTCTTTAAAAGAGGAGGAAAAATAATGAGTAGTAAACAAACAATTTCATTACACAGTTTTGTTGTACAAGGTCAGGAAAATGTAGTGAGCGATATGGATGGGGAGAAAGTGATGATGAGCATCCATAACGGGAAATACTATAACTTGGGAGGTATAGGTGGTGAAATTTGGAGTTTAATTAATGAATTAATATCTGTCAATCAAGTGATTGATATATTATTGTCTCGATATATGATTGAAGAGGCAGAATGTAAGGAACAAGTACTCTCTTTCTTAAATCATTTGTATGCAGAAGGGTTAATTTCGGTTGATGAAAAACTTTGATTTTTAATTGAACGTTCCAGATTTAATAGATTAGGAGTAGGATCGATGAATATCATAAATAAAGCCAAAGCTTTCTTGTCGTTCGATATGGGAACAAAATTATTACTTATAGAAGCTTTCTTTTATTTAGGCTGGGCTCGTATTCTTAAAAGTATACCGTTTTCTAAAGCTGCTCCTATATTAGGAATTCATATGGCAGAAACGTCTTTAAGCCATGATGAATCGGAAAAGGTTACGTTAAGGAAAATTTCTCAAGCAGTGCATATGATGAGCCGTTATACATTTTGGGAAAGCCAGTGTCTCGTTAAAGCTATCGCTGCAATGAAAATGTTAGAGAAGCGTCAAATTGAAAGTACCCTTTACTTAGGGACCGCGAAAGATGAGACAGGAAATATGATTGCCCATGCGTGGTTACGTAGCGGGCCCTTTTATATTACTGGCGTAGAAGAAATGAAGAGGTTTACTGTTGTTGGTAAATTTGCAAAAAGGATAGGGTAAAAAAATCTTGAAGGAGAATGAGATGTATACCGGTTGTAATCTTGATTTGAGTCATTTACCTAAAGAACTAAAATTGTTACTTAAAATTATAAAGAAGGAAGATAAAGAGATACAAGAAATCCCGGGAGACTGGTTCATAAATATTGATTGGAACAAATTTTTGAAACTGGCGCTGCATCATCGTATGTACGCGTTCATTTATCCAAAAATGAAATCTATTGATAAACAGTTAGTTCCATCAAATGTTGTGCAAGTATTAAGTACATATTTTAAAAGGAATACATTCCATATGCTTCATTTAAGTGGAGAAATGGGAAAGGTAAGTAAATTATTTGCTGAAAACCAACTTCGACTTCTATTTTTGAAGGGCCCTATTCTTGGCGCAGATCTATATGGAGATGTTTCTCTTCGAACATCAGGGGATCTGGATGCCCTTGTTCCTATAGATGATCTTGGAAAAGTGAACGAATTACTTGTAAAGAATGGTTATGTCAAAGAGGATGATTTTCCGACGGTTATGAATGAATGGAAGTGGAGACGCCACCATACAACTTACATGCATCCGATAAGTAAGGTGAAATTGGAGATTCATTGGCGACTACACCCAGGACCGGGAAAGGAACCACGCTTCGATGAATTATGGGGGCGAAAGAGGACGAGTCCTGTCACAAATTATCCTGTCTATTTTTTAGGTAGAGAGGATTTGTTTATGTTTCTTGTGACTCATGGGACTAGGCATGGTTGGTCCAGGCTTCGATGGTTAACAGACATTGACCGTATGGTAAGGCAAGAAATAGATTGGAAAGAACTCACTGTTATGTTGGAAAGATATGGATGTAAGCAACTGGTAGGCCAGGCGCTTATTTTATCTTCTGAGCTTTTAGATACTCTTATAATAGAAGAAGAGGCAAAAGTATTAATGTCAGGGAGAAGGGCAACGCAATTAGCGCAGCTTGCTATATATTACTTGGAAAATATGATTAACTTGCATACAGATCCCGTTCCAGAAGAAGTTTCAAAATATCATGAGCGATATTTATATTTGTTAAAGACAAGCTCTCAAAAGCTACTGTTTCATCTTAGTTGGTTGTATCCTTATCCTCAGGATGTGGAAACTTTACCACTGCCAAAACAACTGCATGTTTTATATTTCCCTTTGCGGCCGGTTTTATGGATTTGGAGGGGAATGAGGTACCGTAAGGAGAAGTGAAAATGAGAAATATTTTATATTTTACAAAGCAGTTATACTCTTTTACTGGAAACATTCTCATTGTTAATCTCTTGGGAATGGTATTGGTCAGTCTTGTAGAAGGGATCGGTATTTTACTATTAATCCCTATGATAAGTATTAGTGGTATTGCGAAGATGAATGAACAGGCAAGCCCTCTTTCAGGGGTTCTTGGATTCCTAGGTGAGTTTCCAACTACTGTAGGATTACCACTTGTATTAGGAATATATATTATATTGGTCGTGGGACAAGCGCTTTTGCAAAGGAATATAACAGTTCGTAATGCGAAAATCCAGATACGTTTTATTAATCATTTGAGATTGGAAACTTATCGTGGATTGTTGCAGGCCAACTGGAGTTTTTTTGTGAAAAAGAGAAAATCAGATCTTATCAATTCCTTGACAACGGAATTAGGGCGTGTTAGCGCAGGCACTAATTTATTTTTACAGTTGCTCACTTCTTTAATGTTTACATTTATACAGATTGGTTTCGCTTTTTGGTTAGCGGCAGATATAACAATTTTTGTACTATGTTGCGCTGTGCTACTTGCCTTTCTTTCACGAAGATTTATTAAAAAATCAAAAAGATTAGGTGGTCGAACCTCAGAGAATTCAAAAGCGTATCTTGCAGGTATAACTGACCATTTTAATGGAATTAAGGATATTAAGAGCAATACACTAGAACGATCTCGTTATATGTGGTTACGTAATTGGGTGGAAGATGTGGAACGTGAACAGTTTGCATATATTAAGGTGAGAAATAATTCTCAACTCTTTTATAAAATTGCATCAGCTGTTTTCATTGCTCTTCTTATCTTTCTATCTGTTAAGTTGTTTCAGACGAAAACGGAGCAATTATTATTAATTATTCTTATATTTTCTCGTTTGTGGCCACGATTTGCAGGTATACAATCAAACATGGAACAAATTGCAGCGAATCTTCCCGCTTTTAAAGATTTGCTGCAATTACAGGAAGAGTGTAAGAAAAGTATAGAATTGCAAGATATAGAGCAGGATTATGATTGTATAAATCCTATGCAGATAGAACAATCTATCGAGTGTCAGAATATCTCTTTCCGCTACAATAAAGAAAATGCTGTGTACTCACTTAAAAATATTAATTTGTGTATTCCTGCAAATTGTATGACAGCTATCTCAGGGCGTTCTGGTGCTGGAAAGAGTACATTAATTGATATCATAATGGGACTTATGCAGCCAGAGAGCGGTCAGCTATTAATAGATAACAAACCGTTGATAAGTAAGGACCTATTATCATTGAGAAAATCTATTAGCTATGTTCCTCAAGATCCATTTCTATTCAATGCCAGTATAAGAGACAATTTGAGAATGGTTGAACCAAATGCAAGTGAGGAACAGCTTTGGGAAGCTTTGGAATTTTCTGCTTCCGCTGAGTTTGTTAGTAGGCTCTCACAAGGATTGGATACAATGATTGGCGATAGGGGAGTCAAACTTTCAGGGGGAGAACGACAACGTCTTGTTCTGGCTAGAGCGATACTTCGAAAGCCTTCTATTTTAGTATTAGATGAGGCAACAAGTGCGTTGGATGCTGAAAATGAAGCGAAAATACAAGAAGCATTGGAAAGATTGAAAGGAAGCATGACAATTATTGTCATTGCACATAGACTATCTACTATACGTAAAGCTGACCAAGTAATTGTAATGGATCAAGGACAAATTATTCAACATGGTAGTTTCACACAACTGGCGAAAGATGAAAGTGGTTTGTTTAGTAGCCTACTTGGACAACAGGCCAAAGTAAACATTTAAATATGGCTTGTTATAATTGTTTTTTATAAATTCACGGAATACACTGCCTTTATTTCTTTCGGGCCGGTAACATAATTTGATTATTTATGGTTTGGGGTATAATTGGTATTTGTGTACTGGTCTTTTTATGGAAATATGAGCTTAATTTAATTGTGTGACCAGTAAAAAAATGAGAAATACTTTTTGTGACTTATTAATATACCATCTATATACATGTATAAATATCCGTGTTATAATTTAACATGGAACCTGATTTTATTTATACCATATAACAAAAGCAGCGAGACCCCTCGTCTTTAGGACTAGGGGTCTTTTCTATTTTTGTATATAAAGGTTTATTAGTGTAGTTGTGATAATATATTTTGAAGCACCTTGTAGACATTTTTATGGTCAGTGATTAATGAGAGGTAGTGCCTACTGAATTGTTGGTATTTTGAATTGCTACTAATTTTATATAAGTAATTAAGAAGGGAAACGATTTGAGGAGATGAAAGAGAGATAGTGAAGAATATTATATAAGTATTTCTTTTTATTTCATTTGAGTTTTTCTCTCAAATCCTTCAGGATGCCTTAGTTAACAGATAAACAAGGAAAGTAACAATTTCTTAATTAGTTATATATTATTTCATGTATTGTTAAATAGATTTAAAAGAATTTATATGTGGTATTGGATATTTCTATAAAATGTAAATATATCTTTTGTGATGATATTTTATAGGATTTTTATTAAAGGCTAATTCACGAAGATTTATTTTTTTATAAAGCATAGTGTTCTGGATTGCGAATCTTAATTTCTAGATATACTATTTAAGATAATATAAGAAAAATGAAGAAAATTGTAGAAAATTGTAGAAAATTAAGGCTATAATGGTAAAAAGCAGTAAATATTAAATTTTTCTTTCTTATTTTTGTCCTTTATAATGAGCTATGAATACGACACATGAGGCAAATAATGTATATTGCCTCTCCCTAACTTTGATATACACCTTTTTCCAACCTCCGTGTTAATTGCTATTATTTTGTTATACCGATTAGCGAAGGGAAAAGGGTGTATCTTTTTTGTATGAATAGTCCTAATAGATATTTTGGGTAGAAAGCATTTCTTGTTTTTCGTGACAAAAACAATAGAGAATGGGATAATAAGGACAGTGTGTTGGTGGTATGACCAATTTGGTATATAAGGAGAGAATGATATGCTAGATATTCAACAGATTAAAGAAATTATTCCACATCGTTATCCATTTCTACTAGTCGATCAAATTCTAGAAGTAGAAGAAGGAAAGCGTGCGGTTGGGATTAAAAATGTAACGGCAAATGAGGAATACTTTAATGGACACTTTCCAGATTATCCTGTGATGCCAGGTGTTCTAATTGTAGAAGCATTAGCGCAGGTGGGTGCTGTTGCGGTATTAAAAAAAGAGGAGAATCGTGGACGCCTCGCATTCTTCGCTGGTATTGATAACTGCCGCTTCAAGCGTCAAGTACGTCCAGGTGACCAACTTCGTTTAGAAGTGGAAATGACACGTGTACGTGGACCAATTGGTAAAGGAAAAGCAGTCGCAACTGTAAACGGTGAAATTGCTTGTGAAGCTGAGGTTACATTCGCGCTTGGTGATAAGAAAGAATAAAGATATGATAAGTTGGGAGGTGAATGAAAATAAACTTTTCATTCACCTCCTTTTTAATAAAAGAAAAGTAAGAGAATTTGTTGATAGGTAGGTTCTCTTTATTTAAACAAACGTTTGATTAAATAACATAAGGGATTTTCGGGAAAACTTTCTCAACTTAGCGTCTAGAAACGCTGTTGAAAAATAGAATGAAAATTTATAATGGAAAGTGTTTTTTAAACGAGTTATTATAAATATACAGGTGAATTTATAATATATTCACTAATAATACTAACTACATTCACATATTATCAATATATGGTAAATGTAAACCCATACCCGACAAAGGATATCTAAATTTGTCGAATTTGTCATTATAATATTTGTCAATTTATTAAATGAATTTCTCAACCATTATTGTTATACTAATGTAAGTTATGTAATATGTTAAATAGTTGTCTAGGACTAAACATGATTAGGACTAGATACTAGATTCTTATTGTCAGCCGCAAATCTGACATTTTATTTATTTATAAAGTAATTTATGACAAATTATTGGAAGCTGGAGGAAGGCATGGAAGAAACAATAAGTTTGAAAGAACTATTTACTATTTTAAGAAAACGTTTAGTTATGATCATCGCAATTACGATTGGGGCAGCTCTTGTAAGCGCAATTGTAAGTTTCTACTTTATAACGCCGATTTACCAAACTTCAACGCAAATTCTTGTTAACCAAAAGAAACAAGAGGGTGTTTTCCAACCTGGGGAAGTACAAACAAGTCTTCAATTAACAAATACATATAAAGTTATTGTGAAAAGCCCAGTTATTTTAGATCAAGTGAAAGAAAAGTTGAAACTGAATATGTCAACTGGAGCATTAAATAACAAAATTAACGTAGCTAATGAGAAAGATTCGCAAGTTATTGCGGTTACAGTACAAGACAAAGATGCAAAATTAGCTCGTGATATCGCAAATACAACAGCGGAAGTATTCAAAAGTAAAATTGCAAAAATTATGAGTGTAGATAATGTAACAATCCTATCAAAAGCAGAAGTGGCGGAAGGGCAATCTCCAATTAAGCCTAATAAGATGTTAAATGTAGCTATTGCATTTGTCGTTGGCTTAATGGCTTCTGTCGGACTTGCATTCTTACTAGAATATTTAGATAACACATTCAAAAAAGAAGAAGATATCGAAAAATTTCTAGGTCTACCAGTTCTTGGAGTGATTTCTCATATAGAAGAAGATAATGTGAAAAGCAGAAGTCCGTCAAGGGCAAAGAGAGTAGGAGGGCATACAATTGGTTCTTAAGAAAAAAGCATCACGCGCACGTCGTCGGCTTATTGCATATGAACAACCGAAATCATTTGTTTCGGAACAATATCGAAATGTACGAACAAATATTGAATTTGCATCCGTTGATAAAAAAATTCGTTCTCTTATAGTTACATCCGCTAATTCAAGTGAAGGAAAGACAACAACAGCTGCTAACATTGCAATAGTCTTTGCACAGCAAGGTAAAAAAGTATTACTCATTGATGCGGATTTACGTAAGCCTGCACTACATCACATGTTACAAGTTGAGAATGTTTTTGGCTTAACAAGTGTATTAACACGTAGTAAAAAACTTGAGACATGTGTAGAAAATACAAAAATTAGAAATTTAAACTTCCTGCCATGTGGGCCAATCCCACCAAACCCAGCGGAATTATTAGGGTCAAACTCGATGAAAGATTTACTTTCAGAAGCATATGGCATGTATGATCTCGTTATCTTTGACACATCTCCGATTTTACCAGTTACTGATGCGCAAGTCATGGCAAATCAATGTGATGCTTCTGTACTAGTTGTCCGAAGTGGCGTAACAGAAAAGGATACGGCGATTAAAGCAAAACAAGCACTTGATGGCGCAAAGGGTACATTACTTGGCGTTATTCTAAATGATAAAGAACAAACAGGATCTGAGTATTATTATTACAGTTCTAACTAAATAGATGAGAGGAAAGAGGAGACATCTTCTTTTCCTCTTATATTCACAATGTGAAGAGTAAATGAAGAATAGATAGAGAAGAGGTGTAAGGGAATGATTGATTTACATTGTCACATTTTGCCTAGTATCGATGATGGGGCACAATCAATCGAAGATAGTATCGCGATGGCAAAGGCAGCATGTAAAGAAGGTATTCATACAATCGTTGCCACTCCGCATCATCAAAATGGTGTTTATATTAATCCAGCAGAAGGCATTCTTCATCAGGTAAAGCAGTTAAATGATAGATTGAAAGAAGAAGACATTAATTTAACCATTTTACCTGGTCAAGAAATCAGGTTATATGGAGAATTGTTAGAAGACTACGAATTGGGTAAAATTGTTACATTGAATCGTACGGATAAATACATATTAATTGAATTCCCAGCAAATCATGTCCCGCGCTATGCAGAAAAAATGTTATATGAACTGCGTATAAAAGGAATCACGCCGATCATTGTGCATCCAGAGCGAAATACGGAAATCATCGAACGCCCTCAAGTATTGTATAAGTTCGTAACTCAAGGTGCACTCACGCAAATTACTGCAGGGAGTGTAACAGGAAAGTTCGGAAAGAAAATCAAGAAATTTTCGTTACAACTCATTGAACACCATTTAGCACATGTCATATCATCAGATGCCCATAACACAACAACGCGCTCATTTCACTTACAAGCAGCATATGAGGTAATAGAGAAGTCATTTGGGAGCTCTACACTTTATTGTTTCAAAGAAAATACATATTCACTAATAAGTGGGAAGATAATTTACCGAGAAGAACCAGAACAGGTGCGACGTAAGAAAATACTGGGTCTCTTTTAAGTATAAACATTTGGTGATGCCTCCTAACCAATATCAATGGAGACACTCGACTATGCTGTGGGTAGAGTAAGCTTTACCTTAGACACGCTTGTTGTCAAAAGCATGGTGTGAGGTCGGGTTAGATGCCCGTTATGATTATAAAATTGTTGGAACCTTTATTATATTTATATATAAATATAATAAAGAATAAGGGACAATACAAGTTGGAACAAGTAAAAAAAGCCATCATTCCAGCAGCTGGGCTGGGGACAAGATTTTTACCAGCGACAAAAGCAATGCCGAAAGAAATGTTGCCAATCGTTGATAAACCGACGATTCAGTACATTGTGGAAGAAGCAATTGCATCTGGAATTGAAGACATCATCATCGTAACGGGTAAAGGAAAGCGTGCAATTGAAGATCACTTTGATCACTCCTTTGAACTAGAACAAAATCTACTAGGAAAAGGGAAGTACGAAATGCTTGAAAAAGTACAAGCGCCTTCCCAAATTAACATTCACTACATAAGACAAAAAGAACCAAAAGGACTCGGGCATGCTGTATGGTGCGCATGTAAATTCATTGGCAACGAACCGTTTGCTGTATTACTTGGTGATGACATTGTTCAAGCGGAAACGCCATGCTTACGTCAATTAATGAATCAATATGAAGCAACGAGATCATCAGTAATCGGTGTACAAACAGTGCCGGAAAATGAAGCACATCGCTACGGTATTATCGATCCATTAGAACAAAAGGGACGCAGTTATCAGGTGAGCAGATTTGTGGAAAAACCAGCGCAAGGAACAGCACCATCGAACTTAGCGATTATGGGGCGTTACGTATTAACACCAGAAATTTTTATGTTCCTAGAAGACCAACAAACAGGTACGGGTGGAGAAATTCAGCTAACGGATGCGATTCAGCGACTAAATGAAATTCAACGTGTATTTGCATATGACTTTGAAGGTAAGCGCTATGACGTTGGGGAGAAATTAGGTTTTATTCAGACAACGATTGAAATGACGCTTCAGCATGATGAATTAAAAGATGAACTTGTGAAGTATATGAATGAACTTGTACAGAAAGAACTTTTAAACGTATAGATTGTATATAACTGAAAAATAGGCTGTTTTTAAATATAGGGCATGGTTTATAAAATGTTAGGTGTGGGAAGGACTCTTATTTTAAAGTTATATAAAAGAAAGGAACATGTGTCTTGAGTTATCAAAATAGGCTCTCATTATTAGTATTATTAGATTCATTCATTGTTTTAACATCGGTATACTTGAGTTACTGGTTTATTCATCCTAATGCATTAGACAATATTCCAACTACACTTATTATTAGTTCAATTACGTTACTTTGTAGTCATCATGTGTTTGCTGCAATTTACAAGTTGTACAAAAAAGCTTGGGAGTATGCAAGTATAGGAGAGTTAGAAAATATTTTCAAAGCCGTTACATTCTCTATTATCGTGACTGCAATCGTTCAGCAAGTTATTAATCACGATATTTATTTCCGCATCTTAGCAATCGCATGGATGTTCCATATGCTACTTATTGGTGGTTCACGATTTATATGGCTTATTTTCCGTGATACATACATTTCAAAGAAAACAGATAAAGCTCGTACATTAATTGTAGGAGCGGGTTCAGCAGGAGCGATGATTGTACGTCAGCTTCAAAAAAGTCATGAGGCACATTTAGAAGCGGTAGCATTTGTTGATGATGATCTAAGGAAACAAAGGTTAGAAATATACAATATCCCTGTTGTAGGAACAAGAGAAGACATTCAACGGGTTGTTGATCGTTATCAAATTGAACATATTATTATTGCTATTCCTTCCCTTAGTCGTAAAGAAGTGAATGGAATTTTTGAAGCATGTACAAAAACGAAGGCAAAAACACAAATTGTGCCAATGCTAGAAGATATTCTGGATGGGAAAGTTTCTGTTAATGAGTTTCGTGATGTACAAGTAGAAGATTTATTAGGACGTGAGCCTGTGAAATTAGATGATGCAGGTATTGGCGAAAAGATTACAGGAAAAACAATCTTAGTAACTGGCGCTGGAGGATCAATTGGTTCCGAGCTGTGTCGCCAAGTCATGAAATTTAAACCAGGTAAAATTGTATTACTTGGTCACGGTGAGAACAGCATTTATACAATTGAAATGGAATTGCGTTCACTATATAAAGATTCCATCGAAATTACAACAGAAATTGCAGATGTGCAAGACCGTAATAAAATGTTTGAAGTGATGAAGAAGCATAACCCATACATTGTGTATCATGCAGCGGCACATAAACATGTTCCACTTATGGAAAGGAACCCAGAGGAAGCTGTAAAAAATAATATTATTGGTACGAAAAATGTTGCGGAAGCATCGGCTACTTTTGGTATAAACACATTTGTTATGGTCTCTACAGATAAAGCTGTTAACCCAACAAGTGTAATGGGGGCAACGAAGCGTATTGCAGAAATGATTGTGCAACATATGGACACAGTCAGTAATACTCGTTTTGTAGCTGTTCGTTTTGGCAATGTACTGGGAAGTCGTGGTAGTGTTATTCCTTTATTTAAGAAACAAATTCAAAAGGGTGGACCGGTTACTGTTACACATCCTGATATGATTCGTTATTTTATGACAATTCCAGAGGCTTCACGTTTGGTTATTCAAGCTGGATCTTTAGCTAAAGGTGGGGAGATTTTCGTTCTTGATATGGGAGAACCTGTTAAAATTGTTGATTTAGCTAAAAATCTTATTAAACTATCTGGTTATCAGGTCGAGGATATTGGAATTAAGTTTTCTGGGATACGCCCTGGGGAAAAACTTTTTGAAGAATTATTAAAGGATGATGAAGTGCATAAAGAGCAAATTTATCCCAAGATATACATTGGTAAATCTAATCATGAATTAAGTGCCGAATTACCGTATTTAGTACAATATATTTCTAATTTAGAAGGTAATCATTTAAGAGATTTCTTATTAGATTTAACTAATAATCGTCAAAAAGTAATAGATAAAATGAATATTTAACAGCACTTGGTGGAAAAAAATATGATATTTATTAAAAAATTATTATCTTTGTGTTTAAGTTAGGTGAGAGGATACCTTGTATGATTACAAATTTAAAGCAAAAAGCATTTAGTGGAGCTAAATGGACTACAACATCAGCACTAATTGTTTCTAGTTTACAAATAATTCAATTGGTTATAGTATCTAGAATACTTCCGCCTGAATCATTAGGATTAATGACTACTATTATGGTAGTTGTAGGGTTTGCTCAATTATATTCGGATATGGGAATTACTAACGCTATAATTTATAAAGAGAATTTAACTAAAAAACAATTATCGAGTCTTTATTGGTTTAATATAATGTTAGGGTTATTATTAACTTTAGTTATTATTGGATTTACTCCAGTTATAGCATATTTTTATCATGAACCAAGATTAAGCATTTTATTATGCTTAATAGCAGTAATATTTTTGATTAATCCAATAGGCCAACAATCTATGGTTTTACATCAAAAAGAGCTTAAATTTGATATTCTAGCAAAGATAGAAATAATAGCGGCTATATCAGGTTTTTTATTAACCATAACTCTTGCTTATATAGGCTATGATGTCTACTCATTAGTTATTGGTCAAATATTTATTAACTTTATGAAAATGTGTGGATATGTTTTTATTAGTAAAAATGTATCGAAGCCTATGATGTACTTTAGATTTAGTGAAGTGAAATCTTTCGTAAGTTTTGGTTTATATCAATTAGGTGAAAGAACAATTCATTACATCAATTCTAATCTAGATTATATAATTGTTGGAAGTCTACTTGGTTCAAAAGCTCTAGGTTATTATACTATTGCTTTCAATCTTATAATATTACCTATTTCAAAGATTAATCCCATAGTGACAAGAGTGGCATTTCCTATATTTTCTAAGATGCAAAATGATATATCTTTGCTAAAAAAATCATACTTTAAAATCATTCGGATTTTGAGTTGTATAAATTCCCCTTATTTTTTTGGTTTATTTATATCTGCTCCAATTTTAGTTCCTGTTATTTTTGGAGAGAAATGGATGCCTAGTGTATTACTTATTCAAATACTCTCTTTTGTTGGAATAACAAGAGCTATTGTCAATCCAATTGGGGCATTAGTAATGGCCAGGGGAAGAGTAGATTTAGGATTTAAGTGGCACTTTTTTATGCTGTTTTCTCAAGTGCCCTTAATTATCACCGGAGCATATTTTGGTGGAATAACGGGAGTAGCTATAGGATATTGTTGCCATCAAGTGGTATACATAATTACAAATTACACATTTGTGATTCGAACATTAGTGGGTTCTTGTTTGAAAGAGTTTTTAGAAAGTTTTATGAGTTCTATAAAAGCTTCATTAGTTATGATGGGAACTGTATTGGTGATACTGAATTTTATAAAGCAGTTAGATATGACAATTCAGCTAGTTTTAGTGGTTTCGTTGGGAGCCGTGTTTTACATAACGGCTTCTTTGGTATTTCAACGACAACTAATTATAGAATTAAAAGAATTATTTTTAAGGAAAAGGATAAAAAACGTTAGTTAAGAGGTAAATTATACATGCTTACAACATTAGTTTTTTTAGTATTTTTTTATCTTATAGGCACAATCTTAACCTTAAGATTAGGACGTAAAGAGGTTAAGTTATTTCATATTATCTTTATTTTTAATGTCTTAATAAGTATTTTAATGTACTACATATATATAGATAGATATGGAGTACCTTATTATATTGGTGGAAGTGATGATTTAGTTTACGAACAACAAGCAGCATATGCGTATGAAAGTTTAGGTATTTTTGATTATTCTAGTCTTAAAGAAATTTTTTGGATGTCTAACTCGTTAGGATACACATACTTGGTAAGTATATTCTTTCGAATTGCATCTTTTTTTGATGGATACCATACATTAGTTCCTCGTTTTTTTAATGGTTTATTGCTGGCTTTTATTTCTGTATTTGTATATAAAATAAGTATGAATTACATGGGGTTGAAACAAAGGTTTGCTTTTCTAGCAGCAATAATAGTAGGCTGCTCACCCATAATGAGTTTTAATGCTGCGCATGTTTTTAGAGATATTGTAGTTACTTTCATAATGGTACTTGTAATATACCTTGCATTAGGTTTTTATAAATTTAATTTATGGGAAAAATCTATGGCTATTTGTGGAATGTTTATATTATTTGTAATACTTTATGAAATTCGTTATATGTCGGCTTACTTTTTAGTGATTCAGATAATATTTACAATGTGGGCAGCATACCGTAATTCGAAAAATAAACCATTAAAATTAAAAAATATAATGAGTATTTCTATAATTGTTTTGTTATTTATACTCATTTTTAATACTTCTTTAGTTAATACAATATTTAATTACTATGAAATTTATGCTGATTATAGAACGGAGAGAACTGATGGTTTAGCTCAATACGTTTTTAATGCTCCTTTATATGTGGGTTTTTTTCTAAGAGTTGTATATTTATCTATTACTCCTTTTCCTATTTTTTCATCTGAATTGGAGCGGAATTTTTTAAGTATAGGTACTATTGTGCAATTATTTTTGATGCCTTATGTATTAATTGGAATTAGGAAGTCTTTTTCAAATAGTAATGTAGCAACAATTATGTTTAGCTTTATTGTAGTTTATATTTCTGTAAGCATGTTATCTTTTACAATTAGACATATATGTTTATTCTATCCATTTATGATTTTGTTAGCTTTTTATGGGTATCAGAATGCAAATTTATATTTTAAACATAAGAAAATGCCATTGGCGATAGTTTATTTTATGATTTTAATTGGTATAACAATGTACAGTATTTTGAAATTTTATTGATATTTAAGGGGCTAAAGGGACATGAAGATTTTATTTATAGCAAATCACTTTCCGCCTATAAACAATTCTGCGAGTATTAGAATATTAAATTATGTTAATCATTTGCAGGTGATGGGGAATGAAGTGATGGTACTCACACCAGATTATCCTAAAGATTTTATAAATTATGATGAAGAGCTTTTATATAAAATAAATACAAACATTAAAGTAATTAGAGTAGATATGGGATCAATATATAAAAGAATTTATCCTAAGAAGAGTAGGCAGATTGGTAATGATTCTCCTGCGAAGGCTAGCAAAAAAAATATTTTAAAATCATCTATAAAAAGGAATTTAGCTATTCCAGATTCTTATATTGAATGGAAAAACAATGCCGTCAAGATAGGAGATAAACTAATAAAAAAAAATAAAGTAGATATCATTATTTCAACGCATGAAACCCCTTCTTGTCATTTAGCTGGCTTGAAATTAAAAAAAAATAACCCAGAGGTGAAATGGATAACATATTGGAGTGATCCTTGGACATTTGAATATTATAGATCCAGAGAAAGTTTATTAAAACGTAATGTTGAAAAGTGGTTGGAACGTAATGTTGTTAAAAAGAGTGATAAATTTCTATTTACTACTGAGGAAACAAGGGATTTATATATAAGTAGCTATAGTATACCTAAAAGTAGAACTGCTATTGTTTATAGGGGATTTGAAGAATATTCACGAGAAAACTCAAAGAAATTCATAGGTTTATTAAAAAAGGATAAAATTAATTTAGTGCATACTGGTGAAATATATACTGAGTTGAGAGATACTAGGCCTTTAATTGAAGCATTGAAAGCCTTAGAAGAGGAAGAGAAGGATATTTTTGATCAAATTAATATAGTTTTGGTAGGAGGAGTTGATAATTTAAAGATTAAAAAAGAATTAAAAGATATAAAATGTGTATCTCTTCTATCACGGGTTCCTTATGAAGAGGCGCAAGATTATATGCATAATAGTGATGGGTTATTATTGTGGGGCAATAAATATGGTTGTCAGATCCCTGGAAAAGTCTACGAGTATTTCGGAGTTAAATCACCTATTTTAACCATATTGGCTAATAATCAAGATCCAGTTGGTAAATTAATGAAGGACGTCGATAAGGGACCCATTATTTATAATAATGCGCAAGAAATTAAAGAAATGATAAAAGAGTTCGTTAAAAATAAAGATAAAAAAGAATATTGGTATGAAATCATTCCTAAGTATAAATGGGAAAATGTAGCTAAAGATTTGTTTTCTAAAATTTCAGATTAAATAATGGAGGAGAATGCATATGAATCAAGCTAAGAAGGTATGTATAGTTTCTCCTATACACGATTATAAGGATATAAGGGTATACCAAAAACAAGCAAAAACTATAGTAAATAGTGGTTATGAGGTTAGTTTGCTTGCTAGAAAAGATTATGATGAGAAAATAGGTAATATACAAATCTTCGCAATTCCAAAATCAAAAAACTTTTTAAGTAGAATTATCTTGCAACCTAAATTACTTTGTAAAATACTTAAGACAAGGTCTAAAATAGTTCATTTGCATAATCCTGACACGATATTATTAGGATTTTTGTTGAAAATGTTTAATAAAAAAGTTATTTATGATACTCACGAAGATTTTTCAAAAAGAATATTAATTCGGGAATGGATTCCCTATTCTTATAGGAAACTTATTGCTAAAGTAGTTACAGGTTTAGAGTTAATGGCATCAAGGTGTTTTGATGGATTTATTGTTACACAAGAAGGTTTACTTGCCAAATATAAAAATGCATTGTTAATTGAGAATGCGCCAATTCATCAGGGTGAATTAATAACGAGGGCTTATGAATTAAGTAAGCTAATCTCAAAGAGTAACTATATAAGGGTGGTTTACGTTGGTGGAATCAGTGAGCAACGGGGTTTGAGACAGATAGTACAAGCTTTAGAAGAAATAAATAAGACTTATAGTTGCAGATTATGGCTAATTGGTCCAGATTCAAAAGAAATAAATGAGCTTCAGAAATTGAATGGTTGGAAATATGTAGACTATTTAGGAAAGCTTCCTCAAGAGAAAGCTTTTTCATATGTAATAAAATCAGATATAGGTTTATGTACAATATTAGATGTTGTTGATCATGCTGAGACAAGCCCCAATAAGATTTTCGAGTATATGACTTTAGGTATCCCATTTATTGCAAGTGACTTCCCGAAATGGGAAAAGAAAATAGGGTGTAGTAATGCGGGATATTTTGTAGATCCACAAAATATAAACAAGATTGCAGATCTGATATTGAAGATTGGTTCGGATGAAAATTTGAAAAGTTATTTATCTAATAATGGAAAGAAATATATTTATGAAAAATTTAATTGGGAAAGAGAATCGGAAAAACTTATAGAGTATTATAAAAAAATAAATTAGTAGGAGCATAAAAATTATGAGGGTTTTATTACTTCATCAGTATTTTTTAGGAAAAGATGACCCAGGTGGTTCTAGATTTAATCAATTTGTTAAGTATTGGGAAGAGCAAGGACATGAGATTACAGTTGTGGCTGGGACTGTACATTACACTACGGGTAAAAAAGAAGAGAAGTATAAAGGAAAATGGATTGTAGCAGAGGAGTATTCCCCGAATGTAAAAGTACTAAGAACATATGTATCTGAAGCTTATAACAAGTCATTTTTTGGAAGGCTATGGGGGTACTTTTCGTTTACAGTTTCTTCATTAACAGCTATTCTTTTCAGGGTGAAAAGTCATGATATTGTAATTGTAACTTCTCCGCCGTTATTTGTTGGGGTTACTGGTATTTTTACAAAATGGTTTAAAAGAATACCGATGATATTTGAAGTTCGAGATTTATGGCCAGAATCGGCTATTGATACTGGGGTTTTAAAGAGTAAGCCATTAATAAAAATGGCTTTTTTTGTTGAAAAAATGTCTTATAAGTTTGCGAATAAAATCAATGTTTTAACTCCTGCGTTTCGTAATGTATTAATTGAGAAGAAACATATTTCTCCAGATAAAATAACTTTTATCCCAAATGGGGCAGATTTAGATATTTTCGAACCAGGTGAAAAAGATAACTGGGTTCGTGAAAAATACAGTTTGCAAAATAAGTTTGTCGTTACTTATATGGGAGCACATGGGTTAGCGAATAATTTAGATAGTCTTTTAAATCTTGCGAAGGCATGCGAAGAATATGAAGATATAGCTTTTCTATTAGTTGGAGATGGGATGGAAAAAGCACGACTGAAAAAAAGAGTTAAGAGTGAAAGGCTACAAAATGTTATATTTATTGACTCGCAACCAAAGGCAGTTATTCCTGATTTTTGTAATGCTTCAGATATTTGTACTGCAGTTTTGAAAAAGGTAGATACATTTAAAACAGTATATCCTAATAAAGTGTTTGATTATATGTCATGTGCAAAACCGATTTTACTTGGAATTGATGGAGCTGCTAGAGAATTAGTAGAGGAAAGTGGATGTGGAGTTTATGTTGATCCTGAAGATATTATCCAGTTTAAAGAGAAAATATTAGAATTCTATCATAATAGAGAACGATTAGATGAAATGGGTCTTAAAGGTTATAAATACGTGCAAAGGAAATTTAGTCGAAAAGCTTTAGCACATAAATACATTCAAGAAATTGAAAGTATAATCAAATAGGAGGAAATAGCAATGAGTAAAAATTTATGCGTAGTAGGACTAGGCTATATTGGATTACCCACATCAGCAATGTTTGCAAAAGCTGGTTATACTGTAACAGGTGTAGATGTAAATCCAATTGCGATAGAAATGATTAATCAAGGGGAAATCCACATTGAGGAAGTTGGTTTGGGAGAATTAGTTAAAGAAATGGTTGGGAAGGGAAGATTAAAAGCTAGTCTTCAACCAACTCATGCAGATGCATATATCATTGCGGTACCAACACCGCATAATGCAGATCATACTGCAAACTTAGATTATGTAATTGGGGCGACAAAATCTATTGTACCCTTTGTAAAACCAGGAAATGTAGTTATTGTTGAATCTACAATTCCTCCGAGAACAATTGATGATGTAGTGGCGCCAATTTTCAAAGAACATGGATGGATTGTAGGAGAAGATATTTATCTAGCCCATTGTCCAGAACGAGTGTTACCAGGACGTATATTAATTGAGTTAGTTGAAAATACACGAATTGTTGGGGGAATCAATGATATTTCTACTAGCAAGGCTGCAGAGCTATATCGTAGCTTCGTTACAGGACAGATATTAGAGACTACTGCTGTTACAGCTGAAATGTCTAAGTTAATGGAGAATACGTATCGTGATGTTAATATTGCACTTGCAAATGAATTGGTCAAAATTTCTCAAGAGTTAAATGTTGATGCATTAGATGTAATTCGTTTAGCTAATCATCATCCGCGTGTGAATCTACACCTACCAGGACCAGGTGTTGGAGGCCATTGTTTAGCAGTCGATCCTTATTTCATCATCGAAAAGGCACCAGAACAATCCGTACTAATCTCAAATTCTAGAGAAATAAACAATTCTATGCCGATATTTATTACAGATCAAATAGAAAAAATAGTTCCAAGTAATGGGAAGGTTGCTGTTCTAGGCATTACTTATAAAGGAAATATTGATGATGTTCGAGAAAGTCCTGCGATGACAATTGTAGATTTATTAACAGCTAAAGGATATGAAGTAGCGGTACATGATCCACATGTCCATCAACAACAAGTAGTATTTAATCTATATGGCTTTGAAGAAGCGATTATAGATGCAGATTGTGTACTTGTTTTAACAGATCATAATGAATTTAAGCATCTAAATGAGACCAGTATTTTAGAACATGCAAAAAAAACTGTTATCCTGGATACACGTAATTGTGTGAAATGTAAAAACCCAGAAATAATGTATATTAATTTTAATAATTTATATGAAATTAAAGGTTTAGAAAGTGTCAAGAAGCAATTAGTAAATAATTAAAGGCGTGTGATGGATATTATGAAAAGGGCTTTTGATGCTCTTACAGCAGTTTTAACTCTGATGTTGTTGTCTTTTATAATTTTAATTGTCGCTCTTCTTGTAAGGTTCAAACTAGGTAGTCCTATTATTTTCAAACAACAACGTCCAGGCTTACATGGAAAACCCTTCTATGTATACAAGTTTCGTACAATGACAGATGCAAAAGATGAAGAGGGTAATTTCTTACCAGATAATGTTCGTTTAACATCATTTGGTAAATTACTTAGAAAGTTAAGTCTAGATGAATTAACACAACTTATTAATGTAATAAAAGGATATATTAGTTTAGTAGGACCTCGTCCATTATTAATGGAATATCTCCCACTGTATACCTCCCAACAAGCTAGACGTCATGAAGTGCACCCTGGTATTACTGGATGGGCGCAAGTAAATGGACGAAATGCAATTTCTTGGGAAGATAAATTTAAATTAGATGTTTGGTATGTGGATAATCAGTCCCTTTGGTTAGATATAAAGATTTTATTTTTAACAGTTGCAAAGGTTTTTAAATCAGAAGGGATTAGTCAACAAGGTCATGTGACGATGCAGAAATTTACAGGATTAAACTCAAATAAAGAAGTGGTGAAATGAAAAAGATAGCTTTAATTGGTCAAGGTGGGCATGCGAAAGTTATTATAGATATGATTCATGCAAATACAGGTTATGAGATTGTTGCTATATTTGATGATAAATATGAATGTTTAAGTGAGGACCAGGGCATATGTTAT
This sequence comes from Bacillus sp. 105MF, assembly GCF_000374885.1. Lineage (NCBI taxonomy): Bacteria > Bacillati > Bacillota > Bacilli > Caryophanales > Bacillaceae > Bacillus > Bacillus sp. 105MF. Next base: position 279,621 of record NZ_KB895568.1, read on the forward strand.
GGACCAATCTCTTCTATTAAAGAAATAATAGAAGAGATTGGATTTAAACTTGTGCTTGCGATTGGACATAATGCTGTACGAAAAAGGATAGTTGAGCAGTTAGAATTGAAGGATGGAAATTATGAGACAATTATTCATCCAACTGCTGTAGTGAGTGAGTCTGCTTCCATTGGATTTGGAACTGTTATTATGCCTAAAGCAGTTATTAATGCGGATACTATAATTGGAAGGCATGTTATTGTTAATACTGCAGCAGTGATAGAACATGATAATCAGATTGGTGATTTTGCACATATTTCTCCAAATGCGACGTTAACGGGAACAGTCTTTGTTAATGAAGGTACACAAATAGGTGCAGGGGCAATTGTTATCCCGAATCGAAAAATTGGCCAATGGAGTATAATTGGTGCAGGAGCAACAGTCATTCATGATATACCATCTTCTTGTACAGCAGTAGGTTTGCCCGCAAGAGTTATAAAATAAGTTACGTTACCATAAGGAGTGTAATGGAAGCATGGAAAACAAAAGAATCTTTTTATCACCACCACACATGAGCGGAAATGAACAAAAATATGTAAATCAAGCATTCGAGCAAAACTGGATTGCGCCACTAGGACCTAACGTAGATGCATTTGAACATCAAATTGCAGAATATATTGGAGTGAAAAGTGCCGCTGCTGTTAGCGCAGGTACTGCAGCAATCCATTTAGCACTTCAACTGTTAGGTGTTAATAGAGATGATACTGTATTTTGTTCTTCATTAACGTTTGCAGCAAGTGCAAATCCAATTGCGTATCAAGGGGCCGAACCAATTTTCATAGATTCAGAGCCTGATACATGGAACATGTCTCCAGTTGCACTTGAGAAAGCTTTTGAAGATGCAAAAGCTTCAGGAAAACTTCCGAAAGCAGTAATTGTTGTTCATTTATTTGGACAAAGTGCAAAGATGGATGAAATTATGGATGTTTGTGATAAGTATGGTGTACTAGTTGTGGAAGACTCTGCGGAATCACTTGGAACAACTTATAAAGGGAAGCAAACTGGTTCATTTGGTAAGTTTGGTATTTTCTCTTTCAATGGTAACAAGATTATCACGACTTCTGGTGGTGGCATGCTTGTTTCTAATGATGAAGTGGCGATTCAAAAAGCACGCTTCCTTTCGACACAAGCACGTGATCCAGCAGTTCATTATGAACATAGTCATATTGGTTATAATTATCGTATGAGTAATATTGTGGCTGGTGTAGGACGAGCGCAGTTGGAAGTATTAAATAATCGTGTGCAAGCACGTCGTGATATTTTTACTCGCTATAAAACAGCTTTAGGTGAATTACCTGGAATTACATTTATGTCAGAATTCGAAGATGCCGTTCCAAATCGTTGGTTATCTACATTATTAATTGATGAAAAGGTAACAGGTGTTACGTATTTAGATGTGATTGAAGCTTTAGCGGCACAAAATATTGAAGCGCGTCCAGTTTGGAAGCCGCTTCATAGACAGCCTGTCTTCGCAGGTTCTAAATATTATACTCATGGTGACACAGATAGTATTTCTGATAAGCTGTTTAGTCAAGGTTTATGTTTACCTTCTGGTTCAAGTATGACAGTGGAAGATCAAGAAAGAGTTATCGCTACTGTTAAAGAGGTATTAGCAAAGCAAGTTGTAACGAAATAAATTATAAAAAGTGCATTCTTTTTTTGAATGCACTTTTTTATTTTAAGTAGGTAAGTGATACTGGTAATCGGCGGTGCGGGTTATATCGGGAGTCATGTTGTGAAAGAACTGCTATCACAAAAACATCGAGTTGTTATAAGGGATTTTACCACCGTTACTAACAATGATCACGTATCAAATTAAACATTTTGTTTTTTCATCATCTATATCAGTTCATGGTATGCCTTATAAAGATCAATTGCAGGAAATATATGTCCCATTCCCAGTTGTCTTTCAAGGGAATTCTAAGCTTATTATTGAACAGGCTTTAGAAGATTTTTATAAGGCATATGATTTGCGTTATATGTCTCTTCATTACCACAATGCTATAGGTGCTCATACAGATGGGAAAATAGGTGAAGACCATCGTCCAGAAACACATATTGTACCAAATGTTTTATTGCATATAGTAAAAAAACAAGAGGAGAGTTTTATGATAGACGGTGGATACGGTACAAAAGATGGTAGTGCGGTCGGTGATTATGTACATGTCATGGATGTAGCAAAAGCACATGTATTAGCACTGCATAGTTTATTAGATTCAAGTGTGTGAGGAAATAGCAGGTAAAAAGGTGAATATAGCGTTTAATGATTGTACAAAGAATGGGAACCATTCATTTTTTATATCTAGTAAAAAGATATACACACAATTAGGTTGGAAACCAATGTATTCAATTGATGAAGCTATTCATTCAGCTTGGAAATGGCATAGTAATCATCCGAACGGTTATGGGAATTAACTATTTCTATATCAGAAAATGTTTAGTTTTTAGACCTTGTGTAAGAGGTTCATCTTGAGAAATTGTAATTAGGTTGTCCTACATAGGATTGCTTATGATATATTTAAATTAATAAATTGTTATAAAAAGGAGAAATAGCCATGAATTTCAAAGGTGTCATGAAAACAGGCTCATTAGTCGCTGCACTTGCTCTCGGTTGAACAGCATTCGCTACACCGGCTGCACATGCAGCAAGGGTTAATGAGCTTAAAAACTGAGCAAAAAGTAGAAATGCTTCGCTTATTCTTGGATAGTGCGAAACTTGCACATCTACAAGTAGCACTTGTAGATGAAAAAGGAAATTCGTTGGATCTTTTAAACTATACAATTAGTAAGGATAATAACTTATTAATTCAATTAAAAGATTTAGATGGAAAGTTACTTGCGACAATTGACCCAACGAGAGAAATGGTACAAGCAGCTAACTTTAAAAGCTTGGTAAATTCATTGAAAGTTGTGATGGAAGCAAGGCGTGAGCTAAATGCAACTGGTCATTTTGTTCCAATGCCAAATGCGGAAATGCCAAATACAGCATCTAATGAACAAACTTACATGCTAATTGGGGGATTGATTAGCTGCATTAGTTCCAGCAGTACGATTAGCTCGTAAAGTAGAACAAGCGTAATACGCCCTATGGAAAAAAGAAAGAAAGTACATAAACGTAAGTCGAAATGGAGATGGGTAATCATCGGGATTCCTGTTTCCATTATTTTGTTAGGTCTTGGGATTATTGCTTTTTTCGGCTGGGAGCTTACAAAGCAAACAACATTGTTAGCTCATACAGTTGTTACACCGTATAAGCCTGCAGAGGCTGAAAAAGAGTTTAAACAAATTTGGTCTAAAATTCCTGATCCAGGAGAGAAGCTTGGTGAATTGAAGTTTCCTTCTCTTTCTTATGAGGTTCCTGTTGTAGAAGGGACGTACCCGAGAGAGCTGAAATCAGGAGTCGGACATTTTGCTGGGAGTACGTTGCCAGGACAAGGCGGGAATGTTGTGTTAAGCGGACACCGGAATACGAGTTTTCGTAAGCTGGAAGATGTGAAGAAAGGTGATCAAATCAAATTTGCAACGCCGTATGGTGAGTTTGTTTATGAAATAACAGATTTCAAAATTACGGGAGCGAATGATGAGACGATTATCGTTCCAACTGATTATGAGACATTAACGTTAACGACATATTATCCGTTTGAGTATATTGGTGATGCTCCGGATCGCTTTATTGTGTATACGAAGCTTGTGTCTAAGCCGGATTTAGAGAAATAGTCATGGCCTAAAGAAGGCCCAATTCCCTTTTATGCAATTGGGCTTTCTTGATGCAAAATGAAAAATAGGAAGTACATAGATATAATGTGTTGGAACTCATTCTGTTTGGAATTCACAAAGAGAAGTAATGAAAAGCTAATAAATAAGAAATAAATAACCCTGGGAGGTCTTCATTATGGCGATACTTGTAACAGGTGGAGCAGGATATATTGGTAGTCATACATGTGTGGAATTATTAAATAATGGTTATGATATTATAGTAGTTGATAACCTTTCTAATAGTTCAGTAGAATCGTTGAATCGAGTGAAAGAAATAACAGGAAAACAGTTTAAATTTTATGAAGAAAATCTTCTAAATCGTGATGCAATCGATGTGATTTTTAAAGAAAATACAATTGAAGCAGTCATTCATTTTGCTGGCTTAAAAGCAGTTGGAGAATCAGTAGCAATTCCGCTTACTTATTATCATAACAACATTACAAGTACATTAATATTATGCGATGTTATGCAGAAGCATAATGTAAAGAAAATGATTTTTAGTTCATCAGCAACGGTATATGGTCTTCCTGAAACATCACCAATTACAGAAGAATTCCCTTTAAATGCAACAAACCCATACGGTCAAACAAAGTTGATGATTGAACAAATGATGCGTGATGTAGTTGTAGCTGATTCTGAGTGGAGTGTTGTATTACTTCGTTATTTCAATCCATTTGGTGCACATGAAAGTGGGCGTATTGGGGAAGATCCAAATGGAATTCCGAACAACTTAATGCCATATGTAACGCAAGTAGCAGTTGGTAAGTTAAAAGAACTAAGTGTATTTGGAAACGATTATCCGACAAAAGATGGTACAGGTGTCCGTGATTATATTCACGTTGTTGATCTTGCGAATGGACATGTGAAGGCTCTTGAAAAAGTATTACATACAACAGGTGTAGATACATATAACCTTGGTACAGGTACTGGATATAGCGTGCTAGAGATGGTACAAGCATTCGAGAAAGTTTCAGGAAAGTCCGTTCCATATAAAATTACAGAGCGTCGTCCTGGAGATGTTGCTGTATGTTTTGCAGATGCATTTAAAGCGAAACGTGAATTAGGATGGGAAGCAAAGCGCGGGCTTGAAGAAATGTGCGCGGACTCATGGAAATGGCAGTCGAATAATAAGGATGGCTACCAAGAAGCAGAATGTATGGAGTGAATATGATCTTGTAAATGCTTTCTTTATGATTTGCTAGACATATCATCAATTTTTTTGAAGAAATAATGTAAACGTGAAAAAGCCGCGTCTTATCCTATGCTAGATAAGCCGCGGCTTTTTGTGTATGGTAAGGTATCTAATGAGAAAACATATATGTATGAAATTATAGAATAATTTGGATATAGAAACTAATCCCATGTATAATGGGTGTGGTACTTTATTCCTTAAAAACCTATAAAGCTGATTCAAGAAAGAAGGTTACATAATGAAAAAAATTCTATTTTGGATACTGGGTATTATCGGCGTTCTTGTCATTGCAGGAGGCGGTTATGCGTATTATCTGTACTCATCCGTTTCGGGGACAATAGATAAAGTGTATACGCCGCTTGAACGAGATCATTCTGAGAAACGTTCTACTGATGTGAAGTTAGGAAATAAACAACCTGTTTCTATTTTATTATTAGGTGCAGATGAGCGTGGGGCAGATAAAGGGCGTTCGGATTCGATTATGTTATTAACATTAAATCCGAAGCAAAGTTCGATGGAAATTGTAAGTATTCCTCGTGATACATATACGGAGATTGTTGGGAAAGGGAAGAAAGATAAAATCAACCATGCGTATGCATTTGGTGGAATTGATATGTCTGTGAAGACGGTTGAAAATTTTTTAGATATTCCAATTGATTATTATATTGAAGTAAATATGGAAGGTTTCCGTGATATTGTTGACGCTGTTGGCGGGATCGATGTGAATAATGACTTGGCATTTACGCTTGAAGGTATGTCATTTGAGAAAGGGAACATTCATCTAAATGGCGAGCAGGCACTGAAGTATACGCGTATGCGTAAGGAAGATCCACGCGGTGACTTTGGTCGTCAAATGCGTCAGCGTCAAGTGCTAGAAGCGGTTATTAGTAAAGGCGCGAACATATCATCTATTACAAAACTTGGCACGATGTTAGGTGCTGTTGAGAAAAACGTAAAAACAAATTTAAATCAAGATCAAATGTGGGATCTTCAAAGTAATTATAAAGCTGCGATGAATAAAAAAGAGGAAATTCAAATTCCTGGTGACGGTCATAAGCAGGATGGTGTTTGGTACTATTTCGTTCCTGATAAAGATCGTAAAGATTTGTCTAATAAATTAAAAGCTCATTTAGAGTTAACAAAATAGTAGTTGAGTAAAAGGAATAAGCTTAATGATCCTGTAATGGGACATTAGACTTTTTTTGATGTCTCATATATAAGCTGCTAAGAACAGCAAAAGGTGACCTGCTACTTGTTTTCTCTCTCTGTTTTTCCTTGGCATGGGGCAGGGAAAGGGTCTGACCGCTTCTATGCATGGCTGGATGCTCTCTCCCACCTGAAAAGAAGGATTTTATGTCGGTTTTTCAATTTGTATTTATATAGTAAATAATAGGCGCTACCTATCCTTTATGTATAAAGGATAGGTAGCGCCTTATTTTTGTCCAAATCTTATATGTGTAGCCTATCCAACTTTTAAATTTTGCATATGAGCTTTTTGTTTACTTTCTTCTGGTATTTGCATGTAGTCTCCATACATTCCTGATAAGTAGCGATCTGCATCATTTGGAACAGGGAACATGTGTCCATCGAAAATTCCTTCTTTTAACGGGAAGATTTCACTAAGCTCGAAGTTATGCCATCTGTAATAGCCGGTTTCCATTCCGTATGTTACAGTGTTTGTTTTTTTAAGGCCTTTTACATATAGTTTAAAGAATTTCGATTTGTTTAGAATTCTTCTTGCTACATCTGCAGGACCGTTTATTTTTGAAGGATAATTGATTGCGGCAAGTTTTCGGACAATTTTTTCTAACGGCGTTGCCGATTCTGAAACGTAGTCAAATGGGAAAATATCAATGGATATTCCTTTTCGGTGTGTACCATCGCTTTCTTGCCATTCAAAATCATCTAGATAGAGAATTTTCGTCCAGTTATGTTTGCCGTGTGTGTTTACTTTTTCTGTTTCTAGTTTATATGGCTCTGGTAAATGGTTTGGAATAATGCGCAAAAATTTATCGTAATCTTCTCTTAGCATAGCAAGATCTGCATCATCATCCCAAGGGATAAATCCTTTATGTCTAACAGACCCTAGTAAAGTACCGTCTGTGATCCAAAATTTAATATTATGTTCTTTACAGATTTTATGAACCGTTATGAGCATATCCAGCATCACTTTTTGAGCTTGCTCTAAAGGTGTTAACTGTGTTGAATCCAAAATAAATTCCTCCATTGTTCTAATCGATACGACAAATTTTTTATGGTTCAGATTGCATGGAAAGAGATTACAATCATAAGTTTAAGTATACATCAGTGATAAATTGACACGCAACTACAGTCTTTTTATATGTTGTTCCTTATACTTTTATTGATTATGTTTTTTCGTTAATATTATTCATAAAGGATGTTCTTTACAAAGCATACATTAAATTTACAAAATATTTACGTTTATGTCCATAGATGATATGATAATGACATGTTCAAAAAATGAACGGATGAAATCGGGTGATGGAGGGGAGCTCTATGCAACAAGTATTAAATATATTAGAGGTTATCAATCAAAATCCACAGATGAACCAAAAAAAGATTGCAGAGCAGTGCAATATATCTGTTGGTAAAGTGAATTATATTATGAATGATTTAACGAAGAATCAATACATCTATAGCAAAAAGTCAGGGAAGTACATGAATTATTATTTGTACCAGAAAGGCTTTGAATACATGCGACAGGAGCTAGCGGCTTACCAAGGGAAGAAGCTTAGAGTCCATCGCAAAGAGGGCAAGAAGGTTACGCAAGCTGTTGTTCTCGCGGCTGGTAAGCGTCATGAGTTTGGAAAACCATCTGGTTTGTTAACGGTTGGGGAAAAGCTTTTGTTAGATCGCAGTTTAGAAATCCTTAAAAATAATGGCATTGAAAAAATTGTGGTGGTTGTTGGCTATAAGAAGGAGCAGTTTGAAGGCTGGACAGGTCGTCATAATGTGCACTTTGTGGAAAATCCGAAATATAAGTGGACAGGATCAATGGCATCGCTAGCAGAGGTTCAGGAACTGATTACAGATGATTTCTTATTAATTGAAGATGATATTTTAATCGAAGAGAAGGCACTTGTGCAAGTGTTACATCATCCAGAACCGGACTGTGTACTCATTACAAATGAGAGTGGATCTGGTGATGAAGCGTTTGTTGAGATTCAAGATGGCTATCTGTATAAAATTTCAAAGGACATTCATCAGTTAAATCGTATTGATGGTGAGATGGTTGGGATTTCTAAAATCTCGTATGAAGTGTTCATGAACATGTTAGCAACATTCCGTCATAATCAAAATCCATATGTGAACTATGAATATTTACTTCTGGATGCTGCAAGGTTGTACGATGTCGGCTATGCAAAGTTACCAGATGTTGTATGGGCAGAGATTGATACACCGAAGCAATATGAAGTTGTGAAAAATAAAATCTATCCTCGCTTAGTGAAAAAAGAAGCAGAGTTTAAAGAACGACAAATTAAAAAATATGTTTCGGAAGCACTTTCTATTTCAAAAGATGAAATTACAGATATTCAGCCATTTGGTGGTATGACGAATACGAATTTCAAAGTAAGTGTTGGAAAATCCGAATATGTGCTACGTATTCCAGGAAGCGGTACAGAAGATATGATTAGTCGCCGTGATGAAATGGTAACTTCTAATTTAGCGAGCCAATTAGGAATTGATGCAGAACTTCTATACTTTAATGAAGAAACTGGTGTGAAATTAGCAGAGTTAATTCCAAACGCAGAAACATTGAATCCGAAAACGGCAAAACGCAGTGATAATATGAAGTTAACGGCGAATATATTAAAACAATTACACAGTTCAAATGCCGAAATGAATAATACTTTCAATGTGTTTGAAAAAATAGAGCATTATGAAGGGCTTTTAAATAAAGTAAACGGCTCTAACTTTGATGATTATGCAGAAGTGAAGAACAAAGTAATGCGGTTAAAGGATATGTATGAGGCGATGGATGTTACGTTAACAGCTTGTCATAATGATACGGTTCCTGAAAACTTTGTTAAGAGTGGAGAAGACAAAATATACTTAATCGATTGGGAATATGGCGGTATGAACGATCCGATGTGGGATATTGCAGCACATAGTTTAGAGTGCGACTTTTCTTCAGAAGAGGAGGAGTTATTCTTATCCTACTATTTTAACGAGGAAGTAGAAGAGTCTTACCAGAGAAGAATATTGATGAATAAGATTTTCCAAGATTTCTTATGGAGTATTTGGACGAAGATTAAAGAAGCAACAGGCAGTGATTTTGGGACATATGGAATGGATCGCTATAATCGTGCGAAGAAAAACTTACAGCTCTTCTTAGAGTTGTAGTGGGGGATATAACGATGAGAAAAGTGCAAAGTAAAGGCATATTTTATGGAATATTTTCTGGTTTTGCTTGGGCTGTAGATACGGTATTGATTGGGATTATTTTATCTTCACAACTGATGTTAGCAACAGAACAAGTTGTGTTTCTTGCTCCTCTAGTTAGTACGTTTTTACATGACTTTATGTCCACATTATGGATGATGATCTATATGGCGATAAAGGGTCAACTCAAAACGGCCCTTTCTAAGCTGAAAACGAGAAGTGGACGGTTCGTTATGTTAGGAGCACTTATGGGTGGACCAATTGGGATGACGTTTTATGTATTAGCTGTAAAGTATATCGGGGCTTCTTATACAGCAGCGATTTCAGCTGTATATCCAGCAGTGGGTGCATTTTTTGCATTTGTATTTTTGAAAGACCGCCTTCGTTCGTGGAATTGGTTAGGACTTATCATTAGTATTGCATTTATTATCGTACTTGGATTTACAGGCGATGGATTTGCAACGGAAAACTATATGTTAGGATTTATTTTTGTCCTTATTTGTATCGTTGGCTGGGGCTTAGAATGTGTTATCTGTGCGTACGGTATGAAAGATGAAGAAGTATCTCCAGAAGAGGCACTCCAAATTCGTCAGCTTGTTTCAGCAGTCACATATGGACTTGTTATTTTACCTTCAGTTGGAGGGCATTTCTTAACAAAAGAGGTTGTGATGAGCAGCGAGTTTATTTTAATCATTGTGGTTGCATTAGTTGGAACAGCTTCCTACGTGTTCTACTATAAGGCAATTCATGAAATTGGACCGACAAAAGCGATGGCGCTTAACATTACGTATTCTGCATGGGCGGTTGTCATTTCTATGTTAGCATTAGGATCACCGTTTTCATGGAAGTTAATTATTTGTTGTATTGCGATCCTTGTAGGAGCTATATTAACAGTTGCAGATATAACTGAATTTACAAAAGCGAAAAAATATAGAGGTGAAGTAACATGAGAGCGATTTTATTAGCGGCGGGTATGGGAACTCGTTTACGTCCATTAACGTTAACGACTCCAAAATCATTAGTAGAAGTAAATGGCAAGCCGATGCTAGAGCGTCAAATTGAATATTTACAGGAAATTGGTGTAGAAGAAATTATTGTCGTAACAGGCTATTTAGCAGAGAAATTCGATTATCTTGTTGAGAAGTATAATGTGAAGCTTGTGCACAATGACAAATATAATGTGTACAACAACATTTATACGATGTATTTAGTTCGTGAATATTTACAAGATGCATATGTAATGGATGCGGATGTTTATTTACACCGTAATATTTTTATAGAGAACCCAGAGTCATCCCTATACTTTAGTGCGAAGAAAGAAGATTTCCGTAATGAATGGATCATTAAGCATGACGAAAATCGTAAAGTATATGATATTGAAATTGGTGATGGTAACGATGACTACATTTTATGTGGTATTTCATACTGGTCAAAAGAAGATGGCATCCATATTGTGAAGAAACTAGAAGAAGTAGTAAATCAGGAAGATTTCAGTGAACTGTACTGGGATAATATTGTAAAAGATAACATTCAAGATTTAAATGTTCATTTGTACAAAATTGGTAGCAACGATAGTTTTGAAATTGATTCTGCCCTGGACTTGAAGAAAGTAGAAGAAAAACTAGCTGTTTTAGCGAAATAATTATTGTTGATGGTTTTATGAAATAATTGGAATTTAACTTGCCCTATAAAATAAAAGAAGATAAGCTATATTTTATAGGTTAAAAAGTACTATAAAGTGAACCTTCCATCAGTGGGGCGCTTTATCCCCAAAATGATGGAAGGTTCTTATCGATCAGGCAGTGCTCCTCTACCTATCTTCTTTGATGTAGAGGTTTTTCTGTCCGCAGATAGCAGGGTAAAATAATTCATTAAAAGTTGGGTGTGGAGAACATGGGTTCTATTTTAGTGTGCGGCGGAGCTGGTTATATTGGCTCTCATGCTGTAAAAAAGTTAGTTGATGAAGGACAATCTGTAATTGTAGTTGATAATTTACAAACAGGTCATGAAGATGCTATTGCAGAAGGCGTGAAATTTTATAAAGGTGATCTTCGCGATAAAAGTTTCTTAAGAGACGTTTTTAAGCAAGAAACAATTGACGCAGTCATGCATTTTGCAGCGGATTCTTTAGTAGGTGTAAGTATGGAAAAACCGCTTCAATACTATAATAACAACGTATACGGTGCGCTATGCTTACTAGAGGTGATGGATGAGTTTAAAATTGATAAATTTATCTTCTCATCAACTGCCGCGACATATGGAGATGTAGATGTTGAGTTAATTTCAGAAGAAACACCAACAAATCCTACGAACACATATGGAGAAACAAAATTAGCGATTGAAAAAATGTTGCATTGGTATAGCCAAGCTTCTAATTTAAAATATAAGATCTTCAGATACTTTAATGTAGCTGGTGCAACGCCAAGCGGTATTATTGGTGAAGATCATCGTCCCGAGACGCATTTAATTCCCCTTGTACTGCAAGTGGCTTTAGGACAACGTGAGAAAATCATGATGTTTGGTGATGATTACAATACACCAGACGGTACATGTATTCGTGACTATATCCATGTTGATGATTTAGTAGCGGCTCATTTCCTTGGACTGAAAGATTTACAAAATGGCGGAGACAGTGACTTTTATAACTTAGGAAACGGTAACGGATTTAGTGTAAAAGAAATTGTTGAAGCAGTTCGCGAAGTAACAAATCATGAAATCCCAGCAGAAGTTGCGCCAAGAAGAGCTGGAGACCCAGCGCGCCTTGTTGCATCGTCTCAAAAAGCAAAAGAAAAATTAGGCTGGAGCCCGCAATATACAGATGTGAAAACAATCATTGAACATGCGTGGGATTGGCATCAAAGTAAGCCGCATGGATATACGAAGTAAGAGTGATTTATAAAAGAGAGTGTATTGTCGTTCAACATATGTTCGATAGTGCACTCTTTTTTTGTATAGGATATTTGCTATACTAAAATGTACTGCGAAAGGAGGGGAACCATGAAAATACTTGTAGTCGATGATGAGTCGAGCATTCGGAATTTAATTCGGATGCAGCTAGAGATGGAGGGATATGAAGTGCTTACGGCCGCTGATGGAAAAGAGGCGCTGCAAAGGTGGGATGAAGAGCCGAATGTATTGATTTTAGATGTGATGCTTCCGGATACGGATGGTTATGAGCTGCTTCGGTTGTTCAGGGAGAAGGACCGAGATATTCCAGTACTCATGTTAACAGCGAAGAGTCAGATGAATGATAAGTTGCTTGGTCTTCAGCTTGGGGCTGATGATTATGTGACGAAGCCATTCAATTATGCAGAGTTGATTCTTCGGGTGAAGAATATGGCACGGCGTGTAATGAAGCACGGGGTACCTAAGGATGATAAGGTCATTCGGGCCGGTGAGTTAGTCATTTATCCGAAGGAACGAAAAGTGCATGTGAATGGAGAAGAAATTGATTTAACGTACCGTGAGTTTAATTTATGCCAGTTGTTTGCTTCTAATAAGCAGCGTGTGTTTATGCGCGATGAGCTATTAGAGAAAGTATGGGGCTTTGAGTATAGCGGAAATACGAGAGCAGTTGATATTATGGTGCAGCGCCTTCGGAAGAAGCTTGGAGCAAGCGGAGAACATATTAAGACGATTTATGGCGTTGGTTATAAGTTGGATTGTTAAAAGGTGATAAGATGTCGTTAAAAAGAAATATGGTACTTGGTATAGTAGGATTATTGATTCCGATTTTGTTTCTTCTTTATACGGTGATTTACATTGCACTGGAAAAGAATATGTATCATAATGCAGCAGGTTCTTTAGAGAAGTTAAGTGTAGAAGCACAAATTTACACGATGAATTATTTAGAGAAGGAAGCAGAAGTGGAGACACTAGGGCCGAATTCACTCTTGATTGCTTCTTATTTAGCGAAGCGGATGGATGTTCGTGTGCAGATGATTGGAAAGAATGGAGAGGTCGTTGCCGATACAGAGAAAGGGGCCTTGCTTCATAAGAATATAGATATTGATCAGTCCTTACGAGGAAAGAAGGCATATGTGTTTGAAAATGATGATCCAGCACCACTTCTTTTATTTTCGAGTCCGGTTTATCATGGAAGCGATGTCATAGGGGCAATTCGCTTTATTAATGAATTACAAGATGAGAAAGAAGTTTTAACGAATGTGAGCTGGACATTTCTCGTTACATCGATTTGTTTAGTAGCAGGCGGCATTTTCTTTGCGATTCGTTTAGCGAAGTCTCTTCATAAGCCAATTGATCAGTTAAGACAAATGGCAAAGCGGCTCGCAAATGGGGATTATAAAAGTAAGATTGAGCTAAATGAGTATGTGGAAATTGCCCAGTTATCAGCATCTTTCAATGCAATGGCTGATGCGATTGAGCTGCATATGAGGCAGTTAAGGGAGGAGAAAGAGAAGCAAAAGGATTTCTTGGACCGAATTACACATGAACTAAAAACGCCGCTCACTGCAATTATTGGATATGTAGATTTAATTCCGAAACTGCAATCTGCGCGAGATATAGAGGAAAGTCTTCATTATGTTTCGATTGAAAGTCAGCGTCTATTATCACTCGTTGAGGAGTTATTACAATCTTCGAAGTATGGAACGAGTACGTTTGAAGTTTCTCCGACGATTGTGGATATAAAGCAAATTGCAGAAGAGGCAATTTCGATCGTGAAGCCTCGTCTTCAGCAATACGAGATAGAAGTTATAAATGAATTAACAGAGGCACATGTTGTTGCAGACTTTGATAAGACGAAGCAGATTTTCTTGAATGTGTTTGATAATGCGATTAAATATAGTGATGCCACGCAACTGAGGATGAATGTCGCTAAAAATGAAGAGGAAGCGAAAGTCTTCATTCATGATGATGGGATTGGTATGGATGAAGCGATACTTGCAGAGTGGAATCGTTCTCGGGAAGGAAAAGTACTCTCTTCTAGTTATGGAAATGGATACGGTTTGTTCATTTGTCAGGAGATTATGACGAAGCAAGGCGGAAGCATGCGAATTGAAAGTAGTGAGGAAATGGGAACGATGGTGATGATCACGTTCTTATTACCAAGACGCATGGAAGATATAAAAAATTTGAAAGCGATTAAATGATACATTTATGAAACAATTATGCGGTATTTTCGAAACAACGTTTTTTTATCTTGGAGGTAGGCAGAAATGAAAAGGCTATCATTTCAAATTCTCTTGTTTGTCTTTTGCACGATTGCTGCTTTTGTATTGTTTTTTGCCATAGAGAAGCAATTGTATAACCACGTTACAACCTTAGATGACAAGCAGGCTGTTTTAGAAAGAGCAACTGAATCTCTTCCTACTAAAGTGAAAGTAAGACATGAGAAGTGGGGAGAAGTAGTTATAACAGATGAAGTTCGTCTGCATGCAATTGTTTCATTCTTTGACCAGATTCGAATGAAGCAAACAGAAGCGAAAATCCACGAACAAGTATTTACTGGAGAAGTAACGTACTTGAATGGACATAGGCGTACTTTTGCAGTAGGTGACTTGTTCCAGTACGAGGCAAATGTATATGGGAAGAATGGTACAGATCCGATGATTTCCGCATTTCAAACATATTTGCTGGGCCTATATTATACGCCAGAGCGTATTAGCGATTTCTTTGCATCAGCAAAGGAAGTTGTTTTGCGAGAAGGTGATGTAGTGCGTACTACGAATCTTACGCCAATACTTGATTCGATTCGGCAAGCAAAGCAAATGACAGATTATGGAGAAATTCAGAAGTTGCTGCAATCGCAGAAGGATCCAATCGCTTATATTACTGCTTATCAAAATGGTAAACATGTAAAGAATGAACGTGAGGATATTTTAACGATTTCTATATATCCTTCTTACTTTGTCGTGCAATATCTTGGCGATAATAATGGGAATGTGATGTATATGAAAGGCTCCCTAGCAAATCTATTTGTAAAGGAGAATGTTTCATGAGAAAGATAGCCTTTTTCTTCTTTTTGCTAGTAATTGGAGGAGCGATGTCTAGTTGCTCTCGAGATACTACCTCTATCAAATATAGTAAAAATGGTCTTCCAATTTTGAAAGATCGCCATCTTGTCGCGTATGTCGCGGCCCGTGAAGAAGTTGGTGAAGCGCTTTTATCATCGTTTTGTAAACCGCGTGGATGTACGTATGAGTTTATTCGTCTTTCTACAGAAGAGCTGCTTAGAAGAGTGGAAGAAGAGGCGGGAAATCCAAAAGCCGATATCATCATTGGAGGTACATTGGATGCGCATCAAATGATGAAGCAAAAAAATCTATCTATTCCTGTTACAAGCCAGCATGCAAGTAGCATTTCAAAAGCCGTTAAAGATAAGGATGGCTTTTGGTATGGTTATGAAGTAGAGAAGCTTGCCATCGCGATTAATAAAGAGCGGTGGAATAAGGAAATAGCACCGCTAGGACTTTCATATCCAACGGAGTGGAAAGACTTATTACATCCAGCGTATGCTGGAAAGATTGTCATGCCTGATCCGAATGTTTCAGGAACAGCTTATACGTTGTTCCAATCACTTATTGATACATTTGGTGAAGAAGAGACGAAGGGGTATGTAAGGAGCCTTGCCAAGCAAGTTGCAGAGGTAACGGTGAATGGTTATATGCCTGCTGAGTATGTGGCAAGCGGTGAATATATGATTGGTATTAACTTCATGGGAGACCAACGGATGCTTCAAAAACAAGGCTTTCCGATTTTGAGTAAAGTGCCTGAGCAAACGGGGTTATCTGTCAATGCAATTTCGAAACTGAAACATGCACCGAGTGGTATTATAGCGGATTTATTTATTGATTATTGTTTATCAGAAGAAGCAGGGCATATTTTAGAAAAAGTTTCGTTTGGCGTACCAACAATGCTTGCGAAGAATCAGAAAGAAATAGAAGGTCAGCCTGTTAGAAGAACGAACAAAAATGTATCAGATAGTGGAGTAATCGAGATATGGAATAGACAACGTCTCTCTCAAAAGTGAAAAAAGGAGAAGAGATAATATGTTTAATTGGCTTAAGCCTGCACCAGTAATTGAGCGTTTGCCAGCGAATATGATTGACAAAGTATACAGACTACTACGTCTTCGCGTGCTGCTCGGAATTTCAGTTGGATATGCAGCGTATTATTTAGTTCGTAGTAACTTTACGTTATCTAGTACGTATTTAATAAAAGAATATGGTTTTAGTACAACGGAATATGGTTTATTAGGTTCCGTTACGGCGATTGTGTATGGACTAAGTAAGTTCTTTATGGGAAATTTATCAGATAAAGCGTATGCGCAGCGTTTTATTGCGGTTGGTTTATTCTTATCAGCAATTATAAATATTTGTTTTGGTTTTGCATCTTCATTTGGCATGATTTTAACGTTATTAGTTTTCAATAATATTTTCCAAGGAATGGGAGCGCCTCCTTGTAGTACCGTAATGACGAAGTGGTTCTCGAAGAAAGAGCGCGGTACAAAAACAGGACTTTGGAATATTTCACATAATATTGGTGCGATGCTTGTACCACCGCTTGTTGGAATTGGTGTTGGTATTTTCGGTGAAAGTCATTGGCAAGCCGGCGTGTTTATCTTCCCAGCGATAATTGCAATGGTCATTTCAGTTCTTATGTGGGTGAATGCGAAGGATACACCAGAATCTGCAGGTCTTCCACCAATTGATGAATATCGCAATGATTATGAAGATCTTGAGAAGGCAGACAATGCCAACAAAATGTCACCAAAAGAAATTTTGATGAAATATGTAGTGAAAAACAAATTTATTTGGTATTTATGTATTGCGAATGCATTTGTATATTTAATTCGTTTCGGTGTTATTAACTGGGTACCGATTTATTTAACAACGGTTAAAGGATTTACAAAAACAGAAGCGCATGCAGCATATTCAATTTTTGAAGCAATGGCAATTCCAAGTTCATTAATCGTAGGTTTGTTAAGTGATAAGTTATTCAAAGGGAAACGTATGCCACTATGTGTGTTTAGCATGGTTGGTGTTGTTATTGGAACGGTAGTATACTGGCAAGCATCGAATATACTTGTTGTGAGTGCTGCAGTTTCGATTATTGGTTGCTTAATTTATGTACCACAATTTTTAATTGGTTTAAGTGCAATGGAATTAGTACCAAAATTTGCAGTAGGTACAACAGTTGGTATGTGCGGCCTGTTCGGTTATTTAGGAGGAAGCTTAGTTGCAAACGCAGCGATTGGTGTTATCGTTGATCGCTCTGGGTGGGACGGCTGTTTCATTCTATTATTAGCAGGCGGTATTTTATCTACGGTATTCTTATTTATCGTTCAATTTGGTCATGAGAGAAAAGGTCCTGAGAGCAAAATAGCATAATCATTTATTTAAGGGAGCTGTCCAAAAGTACTACTTTTGGGCAGCTCCTTTTATGTACATCTTATCAGTATAGATTTATATAAAATGAAAGAGATAAGGTGTAGTTTTTGAAACTTAGTAACAGTTTATCAAAAAGGCACTCGTTTTCGGATGCACTTTTTATTTGTGAGCAGTAAGACCTTTACCTTAAGATTTAGAGAAAAGCAAGGAGGATAGGTAGAGGCTTTCCATCATTGAGGGATGAAGAAAACCCTCAATGATGGAAGTTTCGTTTTATTTTCCCCATCTTGGTGAGGGGATTTTTCGATGACAAAAGAGGGGATAGTTAGCTAAAATAAGAAAGATTTTAAACTATTCTCTGAAGGTTCCCTGCAAAATATAAATTAAGAATTTCACAACTCCATGCTGAATCTGAAACGCCTAGCGTTGGGGACTGGAAGTTAGTAATAATAACGCAATGCTTGTTATCGAACCAATCTATGCTATCTACAAAATATGTTAAAGGTGCTGCTCCTGAAAAAGGTATGATAACATCAAAGCTTATCTGCTGAAACCCTGCTGCTGCTGCTTGCACATAGAATGCACGTATTTGATTATATGCAGGGCAACAAGTACGTGGTTTTGGTGGCATATTCTATCACCTCACTTTTAAATAGATTTAATATATTAGTATTCAGACAAGCGTGAATTAGCTTGGGCAAATGTATGAATATTTGATTGCAATGAAAAATATAATATATCTTTCTTTACAGCCTTGGTTTATCCCGCATTAACGGGTAGTAAGTAATACTCCTACCTCAAAATTCGGTGAAAGAAAAGAAGTTAGGTGGGAGATAAACTGCCCGTAAAAATCAGTGGGGGATGAAGAAAACCCCCACTGATTAAAGTTTCACTTTATCAAACTGTTATATATTTCAATGTATCTTTATAATTGATTTCACGGATATTATATGTGAATGTGACTACTGGAATAGTAATAGTATCAAAATTTTTTTCTTGTAATCTTTTTTGATGCACTTATTACATAATGTTATTTCTAGTACATACAGTATTATGGTTATAAATTAATAGATTATATGTGATATCTATTAAGAATGAGTGAACGGATAGAGTGAAAGTACATTATATATAGAAAATTAACATTCATTTTACAATATCTTCAAAAACAAATGTTAAAATTCAGTAGGAGTTAGCAAGACAAATTATATGTATGAAGGAGATGCTGGGAAGTGGGAATTTTTGTATCAGAAGTAGAAAAGTTTTTGTTCTGTTCCGCAACAGTCACACAGCGAGATTGTACATTTGATTTTGTCGTTCGTAGTACGCCGATAGGGATTGCAATTTGTTTAGTAGAGGATTATGAAGTAGAGTGGCTTCCGATGAGAATTGAAACCTATTTGAAAGTGAATGGAAGCATGTTTCCAGATGAAGATGCAAAAGAGGAATTTCGTAAACAGTTAAATAGTGAAAATGGCTGGATGTTAGACAAGCAAGGTGATAACCTAGAAGGCATTGTTCAAAGAGCAATGCGAGCTGATGAATGTGAAGCGTTTCAAACGATAGAAAAGAATATTCCGCGCGAGATGAGAAAAGACGTGACAACTCTTCCATTTGAGCATGATTTGGATCAAGCGAAATGGAGTACTTGGAGGAAACGTCCAAACCGCCTTATGTAAGGTGGTTTTTTTTTTTTAGTCTTTTCATGTGGCTTTTAAGTTTCTTAAAACTTGCTTAAAACTTGCTTAAAAGATAAAGTGTCATATTTCTAAACATTGGTATTTTTGTTACAATGTAAGTGATAGTGTAAAACTTTGTAAAGAAAGCGTAATAATTTAAGAGATGCGGGTATCGTTTTCTGAAAGTCTTACATAATTAAAGAATCACTATATAAAGATATAAAAGGAGCGAGAATATGTTACCAAATACGGTTCGTACTCCAAACAAAAAGAAGAAATGGATTATCATTGGGGTTATTGCATTAATTGTCGTCGTTGCAGCCGTCAATATTTTTATCATGCAAGGAAAGAAAAAAGGCGCGGCACAGGGAGACGCTGTTAGCTTTGAGAAAGTAACAGAACGTACATTGAATAATACGAAATTGATTTCCGGACAAGTAAAGCCTGGAAATATTGAGAGCTTCTACGCAGATCCGACAAAAGGAAAAGTGAAGGACATTGCGGTGAAAGAAGGACAGGAAGTAGAAAAGGGCGCGAAATTATTCTCTTATGATAATGAAGAAATCAATTTACAAATGAAACAAGCTGAGCTTGATCAAAAAATGGCAAGTATGCGCTATGATCAAGGGAAAAAGAAAATAGATTCAGTAAAGAACCAGATTAAGAAAGCGAAAGATAGCGGTGCTGGGAAAGAGGTAACAGATCCGTTAGAAGAGCAAGTAAGCGAATTAGAAATAGGGCAAAAAACAATTGACCTTGAGAAAGAAAAAGGTCAATTACAATCACAACAATTAAAGAAAAAACAAGATGAACTCACAATTTATAGTAATTTCGCTGGTGTTGTGCAAAAGTTAGATAAAGATGCAGCACAAAGTTCAGCGCAAGCAATGGGTGGACAAGGAAAATCATTTTTACAAATCGCTTCTAAAGATTCATTCCAAATTCAAGGGACATTAACAGAACTTCAAAAATCACAAATTCAAAAGGATCAACCATTTACTGCAACTGCAAAAGCAAATAGTAAGAAGAAATGGACAGGTAAAATTACAGAGGTAAGCGAGTTCCCGACAAGTGCAGAAATGGCGCAAGCAGCCGGTGCTGGTGAGGGAGCACAAAACATGTCTCAGTATACATATAAAGCTAGTTTAGATGGACAAGAAGGTTTATCTCCGGGCTATCATGTATCTCTACAAGTAAACCTAGAAAACAAGAAAATGATTGCTGTTCCTAGTAAGAGCATTGTAGAAAAAGATGGTGAACCATTTGTTTATGTAGAAGAAAAAGGAAAACTTCGTAAACAAAATGTGAAAAAAGGTTCTACTGATGGAGACTGGACAGAAGTTCTTGAAGGCGTAACAGTGGGGCAAAAGGTGGTTAAAAATCCTTCCGACAATGTATATGACGGAATGGAAGTGAAAGAAAAATGATTACGTTAAACAATATTCATAAAACATATTATCAAGGGAAACTGGCGGTACCGATTTTACACGGTATTAGTTTAACGATTCAAAGTGGTGAGTTTGTTTCCATTATGGGACCGTCTGGTTCAGGGAAATCAACGCTCATGAATATTATCGGTTGTTTAGATCGTCCAACAGAAGGCGAATATATGTTGAACGATGTGAATATCTTAACAGCAGACGAGTCAAAGCTTGCTCTCATTCGCAATGAATATATAGGCTTTGTATTCCAGCATTTTAACTTATTGCCACGTCTTTCAGCGGTAGAAAATGTAGAACTTCCGCTTATATATGGCGGCGTGAAGAAAGCGGAGCGCCGTCAGAGAGCTCTTGAAGCACTTGGGAAAGTCGGATTGTCTGACCGCGTGCATCACTTGCCAAGCGAACTTTCAGGTGGGCAAAAGCAGCGTGTAGCCATCGCACGTTCCATTGCAAATGACCCAACGTTCATTATGGCCGATGAACCAACAGGTGCTCTTGATACGAAATCTGGAGAGCAGGTTATGGATATTTTCACAAAGTTAAACGCAGAAGGTACAACGATTGTTATGGTTACGCATGAAGA